>JBPBPY010000099.1:0-9248 GCA_050954505.1 Janthinobacterium lividum | reverse complement strand
GAGCAGGCGTTCAACCACATGGTCGAGCACGAAGGGCTTGCCGATGTGATCGGTCATGCCGGCGTCCAGGCAAGCCTGGCGGTCTGCCGTGGAGACATTGGCGGTCATTGCCATGATCGGCAGCGAGGCAAAGCGGGCATCGCGCCTGATGCGCCGGGTTGCTTCCAGGCCGTCGATATCAGGCATCTGCACATCCATGATCACCACATCGAATTGCTGCCGGCCCGACACCACCATTTCAACGCCCAGCAACCCGCCTTCGGCAAGATGAACCTGCGCGCCTTCGCCGCCAAGCAGCTCGGCAGCCACCTGGCGGTTGATGGCATTGTCCTCCACCACCAGCAGTTGCATGCCGCGCAAGCGCTTCGCATCCTGCCGATCGCTGCCGGGATAAGCAGCCTGGCGGCTGCCGTGCAAGGCCTCGTGCACTGCCGTGGAGATCTGCCGCGGTGTCACCGGTTTGATGAGAAAGTCGACAAACGGCACTTCCTGGCCCATCTGGGCCTCGACGACTTCTTCCCGGCCATAGGCCGTGACCATGATGATGGCAGGACGCCCGGCGCCGTCGATTTCCCGCTGTATCGATTTGGCTGCCTGCAATCCATCCATGCCCGGCATGCGCCAATCCATGACGACCACCTGGTAGGCGCGTCCGGCCGCCAGGGCATCGTGAACGCGTTCGATCGCCTGCCTGCCGCTGCTGGCCGTGTCCAGCTGCCAGCCCAGCGACCTGCCGGTCTTGGCCAGCAATTTCAGCGTCAATTCATCGTCGTCGACCAGCAGCACTCGGGGGGGCGCGGCCAGCTGTGGCAGAGGCAGCGCCAGTGCCGCAGCGCTGTCATCGAGCTGCAGCACGATCTGGAAGGAAAACCGGCTGCCCTTGCCCGGCGCACTTTGCACGGCCACCTTGCCCTTCATCAGCGCCACCAGGCGCGTGCAGATGGCCAGGCCCAGGCCGGTGCCGCCAAAGCGCCTGGAGATCGAGGCTTCCGCTTGGGAAAAGCCGCTGAAAATGCGTTCGGATTGTTCCTCTGTCATGCCGATGCCGGTGTCCTGCACCGCAAAGGCCACGCAGACTTCCCGGGCCGTCCTGGCCACCATCTCGATACTGACGATGACATGGCCGCGCTCGGTGAACTTCAGCGCATTGCCGGCCAGATTGATCAAAATTTGCAGCAAGCGCAACTTGTCGCCAATCAGCTTTTGCGACAGCAGCGGATCGATGTCGAACAGGACGTCGACCTTTTTCTCGCCCTGGTTACCGAACAGCACAATCGACAGCTCCTGCATCAGGTCTTCCAGGTCGAAAGGATGCAGGTCGAGGTCCAGTTTTCCCGCCTCGATCTTGGAAAAGTCCAGGATGTCATTGAGCAGGCCCAGCAGCGAGCGGCCGGCCGAAAAGGCCTTGTCGACAAAATCGCGCTGGCGCGGTGCCAGGGCAGTTTTCTGCAGCAGTTGCAGCATGCCCAGCACGGCATTCATCGGCGTGCGGATTTCATGACTCATGTTGGCAAGGAATTGACCCTTGGCAGCGCTGGCGTCCTCGGCTGCCTGCTTGGCGCGCAGCACCTGGTGTTCGGCCTCCTTGCGCTGGCCGATGTCTTCGGCCAGGAACAGGTAGCCGGAGACCGCGCCGCCATCGTCGCGCATGGCCGTGACGGTCAGGCTGACCTCGAGATGGTGGCCATCCTTGTGCTGGTAGGTCCACTCGCGCACCTCCATGACCTGCTGCTTGGGAATCGTCACCAGTACCTGCAGCCCCTCGATCGGCTGACCAAGCTGCCGGCTCAGTTCCAGGCCGCGCGCACGGATTTCCTCGTCGAGATGAAAACTGCCCGGACAACTGTTGCGCACCATCTCCGCTTCGGTATAGCCGAGCATGCGCTGGGCGCCGGAATTGAAAATCGTGATCAGGCCATCCACATCGGTGGCAATGATGGCGATTTCGGAAGCCGAGCGCAAGACATTGCCCAGCAGCGAGGTCACCTCGTTGCTCTTGGCCTCGATTGCCTTGCGGCTGGTGACATCGCTGCGCAAGGCAACGTAGCGTTCGATTTCGCCTTTGGCGCCGACATACGGCGCAATGACGGTATCGAACCAGCGCAACATGCCGTCGCGCCCGCGGTTGCAGACTTCCCCATGCCAGGCGTGGCCGGACTTGATGGTACGCCACATGTCCTGCCAGAATTCGGCCGGGTGAAAACCCGAATTGACCAGGCGGTGATCCTGGCCGGTCAGTTCATCATGGCGGTAGCCGCTGGCACGGCAGAAATTGTCATTGACTTCCAGGATCAAGCCATTTGGATCGGTGACGGAATACAGCATCTGTTCATTGATGGTGCGCAGCAGGACTTCGTTCTGCCGTACCGCCTCGGCGAGATTGAGCCGGCTCACGACCAGGTCGGAGACGTCATGGAACACCGCCAGGAAACCTTGCACTTCCCCATTGACGATATCCGGCACCAGCTGCGCCAGCGCATGGCGAATGCCGTTGCCGTCAGGGCGCGGAATGGTGCGCTCGAAGGTTTTCAGGTGACCCGCCAATGCACCATTGATGTAAGGCAGCGATTTTTCGAAGGCCACCGGGCCGATCAGATCACGCAAATGGGTGCCATACAGGGCAGCCGGATCGACGCCATGCCAATCCAGGTAGGCAGGATTGGCCACATGGTTGATCAGGTTGGTGTCCCAGTAGCCGATCATGGAGGGTATGGCATCCAGAATCGATTGCAGCGTGCGCCGGGCTTTTTCCAGTTCGGCAGTGCGCTGCTGGACTTGCGTCTCGAGTTCCGCATTGAATTCCTGCAGACGGGTTTCCGCCGCTTTCCTGCCGCGGATGTCATGAATCACCTTGGCCACGCCGCTGATGCGCCCGTCCGCTTCACGAATTGCCGATGCCGTCGTGGTCACATCGATCAATTCCTGATTCTTGTTGACCCATCTAGAATCGGTTGGCAGCACGACGTCGTTGTTGACGATGCGCTTGAATCGATCAAGATAGTGTTGCTGCTCGGATTTCGGGATCAGCAAGCCGACCAGGGGCTTGCCCAGCGCTTCCCTCATGGTGTAGCCGAACAGCTGTTCGGCAGCACCATTCCATGACACGATATTGCCAGCCATGTCTTCACTGATGATGGCATCGCTTGAATTCTGCACGATGGTGGCCAGCCTGGCCTGTTGCACGACCAGCTGTTTCTTGCGGTGCTGGCTCTTGTCGACCATGCTCGCGAGCAAATACAGCAAGGCGCTGAAGAACAGGCCACACAGCAGAATCAGTTGTGGGCTTGGCTGGTTAAGCGTCTTGACGAAAGCCGGGTAGAAAGAAAACGAATATTCCCAGCAGCGGCCAAACACATCGCGCTTGACTGTCTGGGCAAACGCCACCTTCTTGCCGGGGTCCTTGGCCGAAGTTTCATAGAACGGGACCTTGGAACCATTTCTGGTGACGTCGGCCAGGGCAAGATGGTATTGGTCCTTTTCGAATTTGATTCCCGAAAAAACCGTGCGCATTTCCAGCGGCACGAACGACCAGCCCAGGATGCCTGCTTCGCGCTCCGCCAGCGTTTTCGGGATGCTGCCGCTGCGATACAACGGCCATAAAAGGAGGAACGACTGCACCGTATTGCGGTCGCCCTGCTCGATATCCTTGACCAGCGCGATCGGCGCCGTCAGCGTTGCCTGGCCGGTGCGCATGGCCAGAATCGCCGCATCGCGGCGCCTGGGTTCGGAGGCGATATCGAAGCCGATTGCCGAACGGTTCGATTCCAGCGGCTCAACATACTCGATGATATAGCGGTCGCCCGAATGCGGCGCTGCCTGGCGGATATTGAAGGCGGGATCGACATTGACCTGGGCGCGATCGAGAAACCGGTCCACCTCGTTGCGCGGCACGCGGCGGGCAAAGCCAAAACCCTTGGCACCGGGAAATTGGGTTTCCAGGTCGCGGCCACTGCTGAAGCGCCGGAAAATTTCCCGATTGATGCCCTCTTCGCCCGCTGCAAAGACTACCCCGGAGGTGCCCCGCAAACCGAACTGGTAGACCCGAAGCTTTTGAATGAGCTCATTGCCAAGGTGTTCCGCCTGGGCAGCGGCAGCCTGTTGCAGCTGGTGCGCATTTTGCACGCTGACGCGCCAGGCCAGCAAAAACGTCAGGATCAGTACCAAAATGGGGACACAAAGCACCCATTTCGGTCGCGTTGTCTGTTTCACTGCGTGTAGGTGTAAAGCCATTATTCAACTCTTTGCGCGCCAGCAGATTCATTGCGCGAAAGCGATTCGGCAACGGTTGGGTCCACACCCGCCGGGCGATGGAAAATTCCTGATTCCTGTGCATGGGGCCACGCCGATTCCGATCTCGGGTGCAGCACCGAATGTTACTTATTATCCATTAATTCCAGTATCGAATTGAATAATTTAATTTCCTCAGGTCAACATAGGATCACATATTATGCCGATAAATGCAAGATACTGCAGAACATGCAATTCCTGCAGAAGCACGGCGTGTGGGGAAATCAAGGGAGATCCGGCAGCAACCGCAATTTTTCAAAGCGGCCTCTGCAGTGCAGGCGATGCAGTCGATACAGGCCCCCTGCAGCGGCATCCGTCGCCCCTGACGGATGCCGCGATGGCAAGGACAAGCATGACAGCACGCACACACCGGTAGCCAGCGGCAACCGGTCAGCGCAACCGGTCACCGGCCGGGGGTTTGCTTGCCAGCTGCAGTGCCGGTGCGGAATGGCTGGCGACATCGAACTGCGTTCCTTTGGCGGGCAGCAGGGGCACGATCAGCAAGGCGACGATATTGATGATCTTGATCAGCGGGTTGACCGCCGGGCCGGCCGTATCCTTGTAGGGATCGCCGACCGTGTCGCCGGTCACGGCAGCCTTGTGGGCATCCGAGCCTTTGCCGCCATGATGGCCGTCCTCGATGTATTTTTTTGCATTGTCCCAGGCGCCACCACCGGTGGTCATGGAAATGGCGACAAAAATGCCGGTGATGATGGCCCCCATGAGCACGCCGCCCAGCGCAGGGGGCCCCAGCAGCATGCCGACCGCGATCGGCACGACCACCGGCAACAGCGACGGCACGATCATTTCCTTGATGGCGGCGGAGGTCAGCATGTCGACTGCGCGGTCATACTCGGGCTTGCCGCTGCCATCCATGATGCCGGCAATGTCGCGGAACTGGCGCCGCACTTCGACCACCACGGCAGCGGCAGCGCGCCCCACCGCTTCCATTGCCATGGCGCCGAACAGGTACGGAATCAGGCCGCCGATGAACAAGCCGACGATCACCGAGGGATTCGACAGTTCGAAGACAGTGTGCTTGCCCAGCGCATCGAGGGCATGGGTATAGTCGGCAAACAGGACCAGCGCCGCCAGTCCGGCCGAGCCGATGGCGTAGCCCTTGGTCACCGCCTTGGTGGTATTGCCCACGGCGTCGAGCGGGTCGGTGATGGCGCGCACTGCATCCGGCATGCCCGCCATTTCGGCGATGCCGCCGGCGTTGTCGGTGATGGGACCATAGGCATCGAGCGCCACCACGATGCCGGCCATCGACAACATCGAGGTGGCGGCAATGGCAATGCCATACAGGCCGCCAAGCCGGTACGACACCAGGATGGCGGCGCACACCGACAGCACCGGCCAGGCAGTGGACTTCATCGACACACCGAGGCCGGCGATGATGTTGGTGCCATGCCCGGTCGTCGATGCCATTGCCACATGCCGTACCGGTTTGAAATCGGTGCCGGTGTAGTACTCGGTTATGTAGACCATCAAGCCGGTCAGCACGATGCCCACCACGGCCGAACCCATCATCGGCAGGCGCAGCGCAGCCGGCACCATGAGCCAGGTCACAACCGCAAAGCCGAGCAGCGACAGCGCGGCAGCCCACCAGAGCCCGGTATAAAGCGCAGACATGATCTTGCGCCCGGGCTTGTGCCGGACCATGCCGCAGCCGACGATGGAGGCCAGAATCGAGACGCCGCCCAGCAGCAACGGGTACAGGGCAGCCACCGTTTCCTGCCCTGCCATCGTCAAGGTACCGAGGAGCATGGTGGCAACCAGCGTGACGACGTAGGTCTCGAACAGATCGGCCGCCATGCCGGCACAGTCGCCAACATTGTCGCCGACGTTGTCGGCGATGACGGCCGGATTGCGCGGGTCGTCCTCGGGAATGCCGGCCTCGACCTTGCCGACCAGGTCGGCGCCGACATCGGCGCCCTTGGTGAAAATGCCGCCGCCCAGGCGTGCGAAAATCGAGATCAGCGAGGCGCCGAACGCCAGGCCGATCAGCGGCTTGATCAAGTCATGCGGCGTGCTTGCGGAGGCTGGCACCGGAGCATGGAAGACCAGAACCCAGTAAAAGATGGCCACCCCGAGCAGACCCAGGCCCACCACCAGCATGCCGGTGATGGCACCACCCCGGAAGGCCACGTTCAATGCCGCATCCATGCCTTTCGTGGCGGCCTGGGCAGTACGTACATTTGCCCTGACCGAGACATTCATGCCGATGAATCCGCAGGCCCCGGAGAGCACGGCACCCACCAGGAATCCCAGCGCGGTGACCCAGCCCAGTCCAGGGATGAAGCCGATCAACAGAAACAGCACAAGTCCGACGATGGCAATGGTGCGATACTGCCGCGCCAGATAGGCTGCGGCGCCCTGCTGTATCGCCAGGGCGATTTCCTGCATGCGCGCATTGCCGGGGTCTTGCCGCAAGATCCAGCGCCGGGACATCAGACCGTAGATCACGGCCACCACGCCGCATGCCACGGCGAACAACAAGCCAGTTGCTGCCATATCGACTCCTCCATTGATGACAACGAAGCGGAATGGTTCGGCAGCGCGCGCCTTGCCTGCTGCGTAGCGCTTTCCCCGGCAACGCCAGGGCGAACCAGGTGCGAACCAGGCCATTACGCGGCCCTCTTGTGCGGGGCTGGTGCTGGTGCTGCTGCTGCTGCTGCCCGGTCAAACTCGCCTCGGCAGCAGCGCAAGGCGCTGCGTCGGCGCAAAATCCCAGCATGCGGCAAAAAGGCGGGAAGCTCAAGAAGGGAAAACCGCGGTGCGAACGCCGCCAGGCTGGAAAGTTTTGGAAACCACAATCTTGTTATATTTATACGGCATCAAATTCATTGAAACAACAAATACTTTTGCACAGGGTGCTTGCCGGCACACGCGCATGAAAAAAGCGAACCGCAGTTCGCTTTTTTTGTCTTGGCACGACTGGCGCCGTGACTGCAATCCGTGCTGCGAAATCTGCTGCAGCGCAGCGGCAACCAGTGCCGCAACGCGCACAGGCGCAAGCCCTTAGCGCGCCAATGCCGCAAACGCGCTGTCGCGAATGGTTTCGACAGGGCCAACACCGGCAATCTTGCGGTACTGGGGAGCGCCGGCCTGGCCCGAACGGGCCCAGTCGTTGTAGTACTGCACCAGGATTTCAGTCTGATCATGGTAGACCGACAGGCGCTTGAGCACGGTATCCTCACGGTCGTCGTCGCGCTGGATCAGCTCCTCGCCGGTGGCGTCGTCGCGGCCCTCGACCTTGGGCGGGTTGAACTTGACGTGGTAGCTGCGCCCCGAGGCAGGATGCACACGGCGCCCGCTCATGCGCTCGACGATGGCTTCGTCCGGCACATCGATCTCCAGGACATAATCGATCTGCACGCCCGCTTCCTTCATCGCTTCAGCCTGAGGGATGGTGCGCGGAAAACCATCGAACAGATAACCGTTCTGGCAGTCCGACTGTTTCAGGCGATCCTTGACCAGGCCGATGATGATATCGTCCGACACCAGTCCGCCGGCATCCATGACCTTCTTGGCTTCAATGCCCAGCGGCGTTCCTGCCTTGACGGCAGCGCGCAACATGTCGCCAGTGGAAATCTGCGGAATGTTGAACTTTTCCTTGATGAACGTTGCTTGCGTGCCTTTACCGGCACCAGGCGCTCCTAGCAGGATGAGGCGCATGAAATTTTCCTAACGAGTTTGAAATTTGTTGCGGCAGCCAGATCCGGCGCCATATCTTGTCCAACGCTTGTCCAACGCTTGCCTACGTTTGCCTGACGCTTCATGCCTCACGTTGTTGATCGACCTGCTTGTCCAACGCTGCATGCGCAACGATGCGCTGTATTGTTGCTGCTGCTTTTTTGCCGTTACGTTCCGCCATGACTGTTATTTTGGTCACTGATCTGGCGAGGAAACGAACGCCGCTTTTGCCATGCTTTCGCCATGCGATTGGCCCGCTTTCGTCATGCAGAGGTCAGCTGCATGCAGCGTCATTTCCCTGCACAGCGCCGGAAACCGCAGTTTAGCATGCAGTTCTGCTCGCCAGCAGCGTTTCTGCATGGCCATCGGCAATCCGCTCTGCGGCATGCCGGTGCAATGTCTCAGGAATCAAAATGCGCGCGCACGCGCGCCAGATCTTCAGGGGTATCGACACCGGCATGGGGCATGGCATCGATGACATGCACTGCAATCGGATGGCCGTGCCAGAGCACGCGCAACTGCTCCAGCGCCTCGATCTGTTCCAGTGGCGATGGCGCCAGTGCGGGATAGGCCTGCAGGAAGGCATTTTCGTAGGCATACAAACCAATGTGGCGCAGAGGCTGGTAGCCGGGCGGCAAACCGTTGCCCAACCCCGCAGCTGCGCTGCTGCCATTTGAACCATGGGTGCCATCAATGCCATCGGTGCCTGCAGCGGCACCGGCCACCGCTGCCCCGCTTGCCGAAGCCCGGGCTGCGGCGGCAAAGCCATCCCGGTGCCAGGGCACGATTGCGCGGGAAAAATACAAGGCCCGGCCAGCACGGTCGAGCACCACCTTGACGACATTGGGATTGGCCAGCTCGGCCATGGTGTCGATGCGATGGGCGGCCGTGGCCATGGGCACACCGGCACTGATCAAGGCTGCCGTGGCGGCAATCAGTGCCGGGTCGATCAGCGGCTCGTCCCCCTGTACATTGACCACCACCGCCTGCGGTGCCAGAACAAGGGCAACGGCGACTTCGGCAATGCGGTCGGTGCCCGAAGCGTGGTCGGCACGGGTCATCTGCACGGCCACGCCATGTTCCCGGCAGACCGCGACAATCGACTCGTGGTCGGTTGCCACGATGACCCGGTCGGCGCCCGAGAGTGCCGCGCGTTCGGCCACGCGCACGATCATCGGCTTGCCGCCAAGATCTGCAATCGGCTTGTTGGGCAGGCGCGTGGAAGCCAGTCGCGCCGGAATGATGACAGTAAAACCCATTAC
>JBPBPY010000137.1:0-9326 GCA_050954505.1 Janthinobacterium lividum | reverse complement strand
GATTGTCTTCATTGAGTTTCAACTTGCGCCTGGCAATCGATTGCAGCACGTTGCCGCCAACCAGCTCGATTTTTTTTGCCGCCAGATCGACATCAATGACCAGTTCGCAATGCGCCGCCATCGAGAAGCCGGGCTGACCGACGGCTTGGCGCCATGCATCGAAGGATTCCAGGGCCTGCTGTCCGCGCGCATGACACAGCAGGTCGCCTACCGCAGGCACGGCATGCCGGGCGTCGCAAGCACGATAAGCATAGGTCTCGTCGGCATCAAAAGCGTGCTGGATATAGCGCCAGTGCGCCGCGGCGTAATCGAATTGTTCTGCGCTCAGGCCAGCCTGATGCATCAGGAAGGAAATGAAGGTTGCCGACCATGGTGAATCATTCATTGCGGCCCGGATGGCGGCCTGGTTCAAGCCTTCGCGCCGTGCCGATTGCAGCGAATTGTCGCCGTCAACGGGCAGCAACAGGTCGCGCAAGCGAATCTCGTCTGCCGCGTCCGAGGTCTGCGGATTTTCGATCAGTTGCGGCACCAGCACGACCTTGCGATCCAGTGCGCTGCCAGGCCGATGCTGGTCCAGCGTCAGCCAGTATTCCCAGACACGGCGCCAGGCATAGCGTCCTGGCTGCGCCGCACTGGCCAGGCCGCTACGCGGATCATGCAACAGTTCGGTTTCCGACTCCACCGAACCGAATTTCCACAAATGCCCCTCGGCGTCGATGCGATGGCCATTGAAGCGCGTGTATTCCTGCAGTGCTAGACTGGCGAGTTGATTGCCTAACGCAGCATGGCTGCCGATGCCGCTGCAAGACTGCGCCATGGCGCGATTTACCGCGGTCAAGGACAGTGCGATGAACAAAATTGAAACAAGATGACAGGCGCGCATGAAGAAAAACCGGCAGATTCAGGAGGGAGCAATGCGAGGAAGATTGTAATCGCTGGGCAGGCGCAGACAGGAGAAGTGCAGGAAATCCGGCACCGTTTTCATGCCGGACAGTGGCGGTGAAATCGCCAGTACACCGTTACCTTCGGTAGCAAAGTGTTACAGGTGGTTTTCGCGCTGCACGGTATAAATTGCCATCGGTTCGATTTATCCAAATATCGGACCGTTGCAGATTTCTATCCCTTGAACTGGAGCCATCATGAAAGCTGTTCTCGCTGCCATTGTTGCAATGAGCTTGTTGTCGGGCTGTGTCGGATTCATTCCTGTCGGCGGCCCCGGGTATTACCAGCCTTATCATCCACGTGGTTATTACCGGTACTAGATCCTTGCATGACAATGATTCAAATGGAACTACCTTGATGATTCCTTCCACCTATCGCTTGCGGTGTATTGCCGAATAGCCAAGTTCCAGCTCGACTGAAAAATCGAATGCGGGCAATAGCCAGTTCGCGTATTCCCCAATCCTGTCCTGTTTTGCGCTAGTCGATGGCAAAACGTTTGCGTTCGAAATTTTGGGAGAAGCAGTTGAAATTATCAAGTCAGTTACCGTTGGCCTCGTTTTTCACCAAGCGGCGCCAGGGCGGCGATGATCAGGACGACCTGGCTGGCGCCGGCGTGGGCGGCAGTGGACGGGGTCCGATCATTCCGATGACAAATCAGGACATGGCGCGCGCGTCGACTGCGGTCGCCTCCGGTAGCGACGTCCGGCCGGCTGGCAAACCCCTTGCAAACCGCAGTGCCGGCAACGAAAGCCGCATCAGGAATTATTTTGTCAAACCCAAGATCCCTGGAAATTTGCCTGAGAAAGTGAGTGATGGCAACTACAGCATCGGGCGCATCGGCAAACAGTTGTTCAAGACGGTTTCCAAGACCGGCGCCGACAGCATTGCCGTGTTTTCCACCCCCTTCCTGGTGCGGGCACTGGCGCGCCATTACCTGACACCGGCGGCCCTGAATGCACCGATGGTATCGATCGGCGCCCAGACCGGCCTGACATCGGGAGGCAGCACAGGCGGTGCTTACACCATCAAGTTCGAAGATACGCTGGTCGGTTTCACTGCCGTGGCCTTGACCATCTCCATGTTCAATACCCAGCAAAAGCTGTTGCGTGGATTTTTGAAAAATGCAGCCGAAACCGGCAAGCACACGACCGAATCGGCAGCGGTGGAAAACCTGCGCAATTTGCTGACCTATGTCTTGAACGACGACAACATCAAAACAATGCCCGGCGATATGCAGAAAGCGGCCAGGGAAGCGCAGACCGCGATGGCCACCGATGCGGGCGCCATTGCCCATGCGAAGAAATTCTACGACTCCAGCAAGCTGGTTGCCGTGGCAGACCAGAAATACAATGTCGGCAAGGCTTCGTTTGTCGACAAATTGCCGTTGCGCGAAACACCGGGCTGGCGTGATCCTGCCCGGCGCCTGGCCATGGCTGAAACGCTGGTCAAGATGACCAATGATTATCGTTATCCCATGACGCGGCAAAAGGTGCGCGGCAACTTCTTCACCCATGGATGCCGCTCGATCGAACGCGAAGTGCCCGAGGCGATGAAATTGCAGCAGCCTTTCAATCTGCATGACTGGGAAGTGCCCCAGGACATGCGCCTGCCGGACGATGTCGATCTTCACATCTGGCGTGATGTGCCGGAAAAGCCGAACCATTTGCTGTTTGTCCTCGGCTTGGGCGGCACTGGCAAAAGCAAGGTCAAGCAGATTGCCAAATACATGGAATCGGCTTTCATTTCACTCGACTTCGCCGATGTCGCATCGGGCAAAACCCATGCCTCGGCAGGATGGAGCTTGTGGGACCAGACCGACTTCAAGACCAAGGATAACCTCATCGATGGCGAGGAAGTCGGCAAGATGAAACGGGAGAAATGCCGCAATCCGGTGGTGGAATATGACGAGCCGCTGTTCAGCAACGAGGGGGAAATCAAGAAGGCGTGGGATCCATGGGGTTCGAAAAAGAAGTACTCCGATTGCACGGGCATGCCGACCGACTCCGATGCCTTCAAACTGGTGACCACCAACAAGGTGCCTACCGGCGATGGTACGCAAAACCTGACCCCGGAAGAGCTGTACCAAAAAATGATTGCACCGTTTTCATCGCGTGCCGATGTGGCGCTGTTCGGTGAAAGCACCAGCGAGGAAATTGCCAAGGATGCAGTGGCGGCCTACCTGCGCCTGGCGCCCATGGTCTGCCTGCCCATGGCCGGTGGCGGTGATGCGGAACTCGATCCGATGCAGCAGCTGCAGATGCAACGCATTTTCAAGGCTTGCCTGCCGTCGATCGTCAAGATCCATGGCGAAAAATTCGGCGCCTTGCGAACCGACTCCATGATGGAAACCCTGATCGGCACCATGGCGCTGGCATTGATCACTGGACGCCTGCCGGCCAGCAATGAGCGCAACATCGAGGTCCCGATTTCGTCGCAAGGTAACACCGAAGAGGAAAAACAGGCTGTCCTGAACGCCACCTTCAAGACCTGGATCGCGGAATATTATCAACCGATTCCGGTCTCGAATCCCTATCAGCTCAAACGCGATCAGGAAAAACTGGCGATCGAAACCGCAGCGGCGCAAACGCAGCAGGCTGCGGCAGAGGCACAAGTGCTGGCGGCCCGGCAGGCTGCCGAAGCCGCCGAAGCTGCCGAAGCTGCCGAAGCTGCCGAAGCTGCCAAAGCCGCTGCCGATGCTGCCAAAGCTGCTGCCGATGCAGATGCCGCGGCAGAGGCACAACGCAGGCAAGCGCAGACCCCAGCCGTGCCAACGGATGAAGAGCGCACTTTCTCTGCCTTGACCACCATTAACGATCTGCCGTTGGCGGAACGCAAATTGATGCTCGCGATGCTGCTTGAAGGCGTGGAGCGTGAAGAACGGGCAGCCGATCAAGGCAGGCCTGCGGCAACCGGGAAGCCGGCTGCCGCAACAGGGAAAAAAGAATCGGCACACAGCGACGCTGGCAACCGGGTTCGAACCCCCACCCGTTTCACGGACGGCAGCCGGTTGCGGCCCATTGGCGAGCGCCAGAATATCCCGACCGGCACGGTTGATCCTGGGACGGAAAATTGAGCGAAAACCACGGGGTCTGGCGCACCGTCAGGCAGCACGGCGTTGAAAGGAAACCGCAGCGTGGCTTGAGAAGGACTGGATTGGGGAAAACGTTTTACAATGCCGGCTCGCGCGCTTGCCGCGCCGGCAGATCTGCCGTATCGCCTTCGACGGGATCACGGCAGCTGATTAAAACAATGTGCGCCCGCATTGACGGCGCCTGCACAGATCACCCATCCAAAGGACGACATGCTGAACAAAAAATCCATTCCTGCCTTGCTGACCATGGCCGCCCTGGCCTGGCCCGCGCTTTCCCATGCGGCGAAATTTTCCGACCTTGTCGTGGTACAGGAAGCGGCACAAACCGGCATGTGGACCACGTCCACCTCAGGCGTTTATCCGGACGGCAAGCCCTTCCCTTCCAACAAGAAAACCGCTTGTGCAACCAAGGAAGAAGTCTTGAAGAGCCTGGACAATCCATTCATGTGGAATGAAAAAACCGGCGAAGAAGACCGCAGCTGCCCAACCACTTTGACCACCAACACGTCCGCATTGGGCGTGGCGTCGATGCGCTGCAAACCGCAGACCATCAACGTGGCAGGACAGTCCGTCAGCATTCCTGCCGTCGCATTGACAACCGAATTCAAACGTGTCGGCAACAATAACTGGACGGTAAAGACGGGCAATATCGTTACCAACATTACCTATCACGGCGCAGCCACTGCATCGTGCGTGGCAAAACGTTAGGAACCGGCACAATGCAAACGCCATTGCCGGCAATGGCATCATTGCTTGCCTGATCCGGTGTTGCCAAACACACCAGCAACCGCCAGAACCTTTATCCCGCGTACGCGCTCCGGCAATCGGGCGCATGCGAGCGCCTGTTCCAGCACCTCATCAGGCGCGATGCATGCGCTCAGGGATTTGTTTCGAACTGGCGGTTCTCGCACACCCATTCAGTCGTGCCGATCAATTTTTCCGCATACGCATAGCCGGGCTTGGACGAGATTTCAATCAAACGTGCCACCACGCTGGCGGGCTCCGTACACTGGAAGATGCTTTGCGACGACATGGTGATGTCGCAATGCGCGGCATTGAGTGGGTTGGAAACGAAGCTTTCGATGCACCCGGCCTGGAGAAACACGGCTTTGCCGTCCGGACGATGGATCTGAAGTACTCCCATGGCAAGCCCTCGCTGATAAAACCAGGCAGTATACCGGGATGCCTTTTTTGCGCAGGCAAACGTGCAAGTGTGCAAACGTGCAAACGATGATCGATCGCGCCGGAACCATCAAACCTGCCGCAGCGGCACTTGAGCGCTGAAATGCTTCGCGTTGCAGCCGTCATTTCCTGAACATCAGTGCCAGCGCAATCAATACCAGTGCCATGATGCCCGTCAAAAATCCCAGAGCAGTGGCATGCAGGCCGAAGTAACCCACGGCCAGGCCGGCCGCGATGGCCGGCACACTGAAGGCCAGGTAGCTCAAGGAAAAAAAGCCGGCCATCAAGCCGCCGCGTTGCTGCGCACTGGCCAGGCCGACCAGGCTGCGCAGCGAGCCATTGAAACCGGCACCAAATCCTGCTCCCATGATGGCAGTGCCGATGAAATAGGCCGGGGCGCTGTAGCAAGCGATGCCGGCAAGGGTGATTGCCATGCCCAGCGCAAGAACGGCGCTGCCGGCCTTGAGTACCGCCTGCGCGGCCATGCCGCGTACCATGTAGATCGCAGCCGCACTGGTAAATACCAGTGCGGCGATGGCAGCGCCCCCGACCAGCGGTGACTGGTTGTTGGCCACGATGCGCGCCAGGCTCGGTCCCAGCGACAGGGAAAAGCCGCCCAGCGCCCACTGTGCCGTATTCACCGGCAAGATCTGCCACAGCGTGCTGCGTGCCTGAACGGGAATGGAAATGCTGGGGAGAAGCGAACGCCAAACACCTGGGCGGCGCGACACCGATTCGGGCAGGAACCAGGTCAAGGCAGCCTGGACGATGAAGACCACCAGCAGCAGTTCGAACACCAGCTGCGTGGGCGCCGGAGCAAACTGCACCAGAATGCTGGAACCCAGGGCACCGACACCCATGCCGGCCATGGGTGCCATGCTGTTGACCAGGGCACCATGGGCGCGGTCGATATCGATCAGGGCTGCACTCAGTGCACTGGTCACCAGGCCGGTTGCCACACCCTGCAGCGCACGGGCACCCATCAGGGCCGCGACCGAATCGGCGTTCAGGAACAGGATCATTGCCACGGTTTCCAGCCCCAGCGCTAGCAGGATCACTTCGCGCCTGCCGCGATAATCGGACAGTGAACCGCAGACCAGCAAGGCCGCCAGCAAGGCGAATGCATACATGGCAAACACCACGGTCAGCATCAGCGCTGAAAACCCCCAGGCCTGGCGGTAGATGGCGTACAGCGGCGATGGCGCGCTGGAGGCCGCAAGGAAGGCCACCATGATGCTGGCCAACAGCCATAGCGAGCCATGCGAACCGAGCTGCCGCGCAGCGCGGCCCTGGGCGGGTTCGGCAGAAATGGTTTTCATGCGAGTCTCTTCTGTGCAGGCAAACGCTGCGATGCCAGGATTAGACCATGAACCTTTCCATCCTTGCTGGCGAGCCGCTCACAAGGCCCGCTGGCGCGAAGCCAGGACTGCACCGGCAAACAGCGCCACGGCGGACAACATCAAGCCGCGCTGCAGGCCGCCAGGACCGTCGGCGATCCAGCCAATGATCGAGGGACCGATGATCTGCCCGAGGGCAAACACGATGGTGAATGCACTGATTCCGGTTGGCCACGCATGGGCGGGCAAATTGTGCCGCACCAGTGCAGTCGACGAAGCCACCACCGAGAGGAAGATGCCGCCAAACAGGACCCCCGACAGAAACACCAGCACCGGGTTGCTGGTTATGGCCGGCAGGACGGTTGCCAGGCCGAGCAGGCCGTTGAGAATTGCCATCGACTGTCCGGACCGGTAGCGGTCGAGCATGCGTGCCCAGATTCGCGACGACGCCAGCACGGCCAGGCCAAGGGCCGAATAGAACCAGGTAATGGTGCCGGCGCCCATGCCTTGTTCCTTGAGCAGCGCAATGACGAATGTCATGTAGGCGATGTAGCCGACGCCAAACATCAGGTAGCCGGCCAGGCCGAAGGCGAACGGCTTGATGCGGAACTGCCCATGCGTGCCCGGAACCACCGCCGACCCGTCCAGTTTTCCCACCACCCCTTGCATGACTGCAGCGCCCAGCAGGCAGACGGCGCCCAGGGCAATCCAGGCCCACTGCCAGGGATGGCCAGCGCCATGCGCCTTGGCGGTTGCAAGGGCAAACGGTACCAGCATGGCTGAAACGAGGATGCCCAGGCCGGTGCCGCCATAATAAATGCCGATCAACAGGCCGGCACGCGCTGGATGCAATCCGCTCAGGCGCGAGACAAGCAGGCCACCGGCGATGAAAATGAAGGCACTTGCCACACCTGCCAATACCCGCTGCAGCAAAAGCAGGTTGGCATCCACGACCAGTCCGGTCAGCATCATGATGCCTGCGGCCAGCAAGGCACCGCCGACAAACGGCACCTGGATGCGGCAGCGGCGCATCAGCATGGGCGTGAGCAATGCGCCGAGCAGATAGCCGAATGCATTGCCGGTGTTCATCAAGCCGGAAAGAAAATAGCTCCACCCCAGGTCGGCGCGCATGGGCGGCAGCAACAAGGCATAGGAAAAGCGTGCCAGCCCCAGCGAGACGGCGGCACCGAGCGACAACAGCAGCGCCAGCATGACAGGCTGGCGCATTGCCAGCGCGTGTGGCGCGCCGCGGGACGCAAGGGAGTCCATTCGAATGGCTTTTTATTGTTGACGATGAAGCTCAGCTTACCAGTTTTGGGCAAGGGCTCGCCAGTCCCTGCCTGGGGGAGCCGTCATGCGCGGTGCAGGGAACGGCTGCGGGTAAATCCATGCAACAGCTGAGCCGGCAGCAGCTTGAGCAGTCCATGCAGCACCAGTGGAACCAGGACCATGTCGTCAACCAGTCCCAGCACCGGAATGGCCAGGTTGAATGGCGCCAGTGCATACATCAGGAGTACGAGGATGGCGGGCAGCAACCAGCCTGGCCGGTCATCATGTTTCAAGGCAAACCAGAGCAACCGCAAGTCGACCCGGCTCATGCGCCACATCACCAAAAACAGTTTTTTCATCATGTCTCCCTGTCGATCAAGCGCCTGGAGGAAAGTATGTTTTTGCGAAATGGCCAGACACAAGGGCTGGAAAAAAATAAACCTGGAACCTGGAACCTGGAAAAGGCCGACATCGGGTTTGACAGGCCGGCTGTCACCATGAAGCGGAACGCCGGTTCATCGACACAGGGGCGAACCTGCCACGATCAAGGTGTGGAAGCCGTGCGCTCGACCAGCAGACGTGTCTCGTCATGCGAACGACGGCGCCAGAGCTGATAGCCGAGGAAAGCGATTACCACGATATTGCTGACAAAAACCGCCGCCGCTGCCAGCGACGGCTTGTGCAGCAAATGGCGAATCTCGAAAGGGATGTAGAGCGCGCCGGACAGCGCGCCCAGCCACTCGGCCCAGGCGGCATTGCGCCACAGTCCGACTGCCTCAACCAGGCGCACGACGACATATCCACATGCCAGCACCACCAGGTTGCGCAGGTTCGCGTTCTCGATGAGATCGGCAAAATGCAACAGGATTGCCGGGTAATGGGCAGTCGGCTCCATTCCCAGGTGAGCAATCAATTCCCTCGCCAGCCGCCGACCGTCATGGTGCAGCAGACCCAGCAAACCAATGCTGGCAGCAAATACCGCCAGGCCCTTGAATGCTTCGAAGGCCGCAATCAGGCGCAAGGTACGGCGCCGGGCATCGGGATGCTTTCCCGGTTCAGCGCTTGCCTGGCGTGTCGTCATCTGCTGGCAGGTGGCTGGAGATGGCAGAATCAGTATTTCGAGCGCGTTGCGAAGGCCACGATGGCTGCACCGGCGGCAACGATCAGAGCATCTTCAATCAGGCCGCTACGCGTTTGACCGATACTGGCCATGGCGCGCTTGCGGCCAGCCAGCGTCAGATAGGCCAGTGGCACTGCAGTTGCCACGGCGACTGCCGCGCCGATTTTTTCTTCGCCTTCCGGTGCTAGCGCAGCGCCGGCAATACCGGCGCTCAATACCCGTGCCAGCAATCCCAGGAACACGGTGCGGTCAGGGGCGGTCTTCATCTTGTCGCCAAACAGTTCGCCCACACCCATTGCCAGTGCACCGTACTTGAACACCGGGCGATCCAGCAGGACCAGCTCTCCACTGGTCTGGCGCCCTGCCAGACGGGCCGCTGCCAGGC
>JBPBPY010000060.1:0-9347 GCA_050954505.1 Janthinobacterium lividum | reverse complement strand
GGGTGAATGTCTGCATCGCTGCAGGCGCATGAGCGTTTTCAGAAGGGCAGGCGCCAATACCGCAGTCGCTGCTGCAGCCGTTTTCGATTCCTGTCCTGGCCCGGATGGTGTCCGGACAGCTTCTGGTGCTTTTGTTACCGGTTGGGCATCACCGTGCCAGCCAGGTCCAATGCAACGAGGCAGCCGGCAAGTTGAACCCTTGTTCTGCCTATCAGTGGAGCTCCGCAACAAATAGTTCCAAAATGACCACATTGTATTGACGTCCCACCGTGCGCGAGCAAACCTGGAGCAGGGTGCTGACGCCATTCCCGGTCAGATGAATTGCCACGGCGTTATGCACTGGCTGCCCTGGCCGGGCGCTGCTCAACGCCACGAGCCGTCATTTTGACGTTTCAATGAAACCTGATGAGCGTCGACGGCAAAAAGATTGCCAAAGAACTGCTGCAAACCGTTGTCATCCAGTGCCAGCAAATTGGCCATATTTTCCTGGCCCAAGCGGGAAAAAAACTCCGGACCGGTGGTGAACAGGACACTGCTTGAGCCATGCATTTCCAGCATGTCGATCGCTTTCTCTGCAGGTCCCATCCTTGCCAGCATCTCGCGCACGGTTTGCATGAGCAGGGCAGTGCGCTGGGTCCCTGCCACCGCAGGATATCGCTCATCGACCTGCCGTTGCGCGGCGACATACGCATTGGCCAAATGTCGTTGCCCATCCCCCAGCAAGCGCTCACCGATGTTGGACCATTGCGCCTGCGATGCCATGGACCAAAAACGGTTTTCCGGCTCCGAAGTCGACGGTTCCCGTTTCGAGCCCGGACTTGAAGGCGCAGGGCCGGCAGAAACGCGTGCCATGGTGGATTCAGGTGCGAGAAGCAGTTTTTCCACTGCCAGTCGCAATTTTTCTGGCGGCTCTTCAGCCAGGATACGTTCAAACTCCGCGCGCATGGCCTGCCGCAAGGGCAGCAAACCGGGAGGCGCCGGTTTGAATGCGCTGCCCGGCAGATGCGTTTCGAAAACGCTGCGGCCAATCTCGAATGCAACGGTTTCGGTTGCCTCGATACCAGCTTGGCCATATGCACTGATCGAATTCTGGTGTCCTGTGACGCTGAATTGATTGCGATGCAAGGCCATCATTCCCGGCTCATGAGGAGGCGTGGCAAAATGCTTCGCCAGATGTGCGGCCTGAGACCGGGGCGCGAGATCATCGAGAAAACGCTGCTTCAATTTTTCTTTGTGAAGCGTGAAATCTTCCGTGGTCTCGACAATGTCAGCACTCCCGGAATGCCAGAAAACGGCGGATTTCATGCCCACTTCAAGCGCTGGCAGATCTTTGACACCGCAGCGGGAAGCAATTTCCAGCATGGCACCATGAAAGCGTTCATCATTGAGTCCGCACGTGTCAAGCGCAGTTTGAAATGACTGGTGATCCAGCAACGCGTTCTGGAACGGTCCGAGTAATACGGCGCGGGTAATATCGACCCGGCCTTGCTCGCGCTCATCTGCTGCAATACCGGTACTGCTGGCGCAGAGACGATCGTAGGTGGCCAGGATGGTACCGAGATGCATGGCTTGTCCGGGTTGCTGGAGCACTGCGGGCGAATTTTCCATGGCCATGTAGGATGCGGCAAAGGCCGGGTCGAGTCTGCGGCGAGCGTTGTGATAGCCTTGCACAATATCCGCCGGCGAGCTGCCCAGGATGATGTGAGCCCGGTTGGTTGCCACGGCCATGTGTTCGAGTTGAGCGCCGGTCATCTGGATATCCGCGTACATGTTCTTTAGCTCTGACTCGTCATGTCCAAGACCCTCGAAGCGGGCAGGCACGCCGCCAGTTGCGTCGACATCTTCGATCATCTTGATGCCCTGGCCTACGCCTTGTGTCTGCCTGCGCGTGTTGTCGATGTCATCGACATCCATGTAGACGACACGTTGTTTGCCATTGCTTTCCAGCAGACCTGCCAATTCGAAGGCAATCCGGTGCACGTCGCTGAACTGGCCGGGATTGATGGCCGAGGATTGTGCCCAGTCGAGCACTGCCATGGCCCGATTTTGCGGGTGATCCGCATAGATCTGCTCCAGCGACCGCTGCTCATCGACGGCACAAGCGAGGGCGCCACGTCACCGGCGCTTGCCAGTATCAAGGGAAGCTGTTGACTGAAGCGCGTCCGGCTCATGTCCGTATCCATCACCGCAGTTGCCAGGGGTGTTCGAAATGGCAGCGACATGCCGAACGCGCTGCGATGGTCAGGCGGAGGCTGATAATGACCAGGGTCCAGGACAGGTACCGCGGCGCTGGTCAAGCGACCTTTCCAGATGGCGCCGATTTGCACGGCAGGCAGCGGCGCAGCGGCAGATTGGAAGCTGGACACCCCATTTCCCTTCAACCGCGCGGTCGATGGCGTTGCATCCAGATCTGCGGCAACGATGGGCGATTTATTGCTGTTGACTGATTCGTCGTCGTTCAAAGGCGGGTTTTTGCTTGCTGCCGCTGCAAGCGGCCCCGCAAGAGTCGCCATCACCTGCGCCCGCGCTCGATTAATCATCTTGCTCGAAGGCGCTGCATCAATTTTCTCCGGCGACTCCGGCAAACCAGCATCTGGAACATAATTGCGTTTTGTGTTGTCCGGCTCCGCTGTCTCCTTGCCGAACGGCTCAAAAAAGTTGGACTTGTTCGGTCTGACAGCGTTGAAATTGGACATTCACACTCTCCGGGAATGAAACGTTGATCATCTGCGGTGAGTGGTTCCAAGCTCGGCAATCGTTCCACAGGAGCCAGTTTGGCGTCGGGGCAAACAACGCCACCGTGCTGTCAAACAGGGTGACGATGTTCGGACCCGGAACAAGCGCGAAGACCGTGCAGATGAAGACCCGGCGCAAGGTCGATGCCGCATTCGAGGGATTCAGGCAACGGCAGTCTTTGCTGCCTGTTCCTTTGAATAAGCCATGGCGCAGGTGAGGCTATGTGCAGGCGCACTCGTTGCAATGCCGGTGGCGACAATTGTGTGGAAGACGATCGGGGAAGAAGCGTCCGGTGATTTGAAAACCCCGGCGGGAACTGGGCCCAGGCTTCAGAAAAGAGTCGGGATGAAAAAATCCAGGCAGGAAAAGAGCAAACGGAAGAAGATCGATCAAAAAAGATCAAGGACAAAAATATCAAGCAGAAAAAAACAAACAGAAAAAAACAAAAAAAAAGAAGCGCTGAGCGCTTCCTTTTTTTATTACTATTTTGCTTCATTACTATTTTGCTTTTACTGCAATGTTGGTCAACAACCCAACAACTTAGTTACCAACAAGTTCTGCAATAACGACCGGAACTTCTTGATCGTCATGAACCTGACATTCAGGTCCAGAAATTTTGGTAGGCACGATTGGACTCGAACCAACGACCCCTACCATGTCAAGGTAGTGCTCTAACCAGCTGAGCTACGCGCCTAAGGAAGCGAAATTATAACGACTAATTTTTCATTGCGCCAGTGCTGAATCAAACAATTTTATTCAGGTCCGCATTGCAAACAATTTGCAAACAATTTTCCAGCGTGCGCCGCTACCGCTTCAAGCTGCGCAGGTTGTTGAGCAATGAGCGGCCAAACGACCGCATGCTGCTGCGCGACGAATCCGACACACTTGTCGCTGCAGTGTCATGACTGCCTGCCGATGAGGCAGTGCTGCGGCGGGAGCGGTTCGAACCGATGCTGGAGTCACTGCCGTAACGTGCATAGCGCAGGGTTTGCCGAGGTTCCTGGCTGGCAGGGTTTGCATGGACTGCGGCAGAGTCCTGCCGGGCGGCAAAGTAGGCCCGGTTGATTTCATAGGCATCCTGGTGCATCTGGTCTGCAGGCGACAAGGCCAATTTTGCCGCTGGTGCACGAGGAAACGTGCTGTTTCTTGCCCGGATTGCCTCGTCGATTTCGTTCTGCATCTGCGCCATGGTGCCTGGCGATTCATCGATGTTGACATAACGCCCATCAATCGGTGTTTGCCTGGGTTCTTCCCGGCCCTGGGAAAACATGGGTGGCAAATCATTATTCCGTGCGAGGAACGCCATCAGTTTTTCAGGCGTCGCCTTGCCATGTTCCGACTCGACATAGCGCGCGATCTGCTCATTGCCCAGATGGACATACAGCCTGCCATCCATGAATTCGCCGCTATAAGCCCGTCGGGTCTGCAGATCAAAACCGGGAAATCGATCTTGCAGGCCGGTTTTGCTGGCTGTTGCCTGCTGGGCCACTTCAACGCGGCGGTTGAAATTGCCGCGCCCGGCATTGCGGCTTTGATGCTGGTGCGGGACGGCCTGCTGGGCCGGTACCGCCGTTGCGGCACTGCCTTGCGCAGACGGGCGCACATTGTGCGGCGTGGGCATGACAACGTTGACATTGTCATCTACCGGATACCCGGGGTGGAACCCGGTTGAGGAGGGAAGCTGGACAGGCATGTGCGACTCCTGAAAGCGCGCCAGCGGCGGTCACGGCAATGGTTTGCGGCTGCGCTGGCGATTCGACGGTTATCTCAAAATTTCCATAACGCTGTGTGGCTCCACCGCCGCCATTGGTTCCATCGTCCGGAGCAAACCAGCGGCCTGATTACACGGCGCAGTTGCGAAGACACGATTGTTGACGTTTGAATGAAGCGAAATTCTTTACTTTGTAATTGAATCGCCTAGACTTATATACTATTGGTTATCTTGAATGAAGTTTTGGTTTCGATGCCCCGAATTTTTTCCTGATCTGGTTTCCCGAAGTTAGCGTTGACATTGCCGGGATGACTGCCATGAATGCATTGTTCAAACTATTGCGCCGGCCGCTGCTGTTCGTTGCGGCATTTTCCTTTTTTGTCAATCTGCTGCTGCTGGCGCCGGCCATGTTCATGCTGCAGGTTTTCGACCGCGTGCTGTCAAGCCAGAGCCAGGCCACCCTGCTGGTGCTGTTGCTGGGCATGACAGTTGCGCTAGGCTTGATGATGGTGTTCGACTATCTGCGAGCGCGCTTGCAGGGCGTAGCGGGCAACCTGATTGCCGAGCAGCTGTCACCGCTGGTGGCCCGCGTCATGTTGATCAAGACAGCGCGCCGCACCGAGCGCGTGCCCAGTGAAGGCTTGCGCGACGTGGCCGCACTGCGCGCATTGTTTTCCGCCCAGGGTTTGCTGGCTCTGTTCGATACGCCTTGGGCGGTGGTGTACCTGTTGGTCATCTGGCTGGCCCATCCAGTGCTTGGCATGGGTGCCATTGCCGCCGCAGTGCTGATGCTGGCGCTGGCGGTTCTCAATGACCGCCTGACCCGGCGCGATATCGAAACCCTGCAGAAGGAAGCAGCGAAATCGACACGCTACCTGGAGTCGTCGATGCAAAATGCCGAAGTGGTGCAGTCGCTGGGCATGGGCGATGCATTGATCGGACGCTGGCGGCAGCTCAACGCCGGCGTGACCGCGCTGCAGCGGCCCAGTTCCCACAAGTCGGTCGCCATGGCCGCGCTGACCCGCAGCACACGCCAGTGGGTCCAGGTGTTGATGCAGGCGCTGGGTGCCTACCTGGTCATCACCGGCGAAGGCACGCCCGGCATCCTGGTGGCGACGACGATCTTGCTGGGCCGGGCCCTGGCGCCGGTTGAACAGGTGGTGGGCAGCTGGCGCGTACTGGCCGAAGGCCGTGCTGCCTTCAAGCGCCTGGCCCAACTGCTTGAGGCCCAGGACGCACAGCCGGTGCGCATGAGCCTGCCGGCGCCAACCGGCATGCTGGTGGCGCGCAACCTGGTTTACCGGCCGCCGCACAGCGAACGACTGGTATTGGGCGGTGTGTCGCTGGCGCTGGCCAAAGGCGAGTCGCTGGCCGTGATCGGTCCCAGTGGCGCAGGCAAGTCGACCTTGGTGCGGCTGTTGACCGGTGTGTGGAAACCGTCGGCCGGCGACGTGCGGCTCGACCATGTCGACCTGGCCCAATGGCCGCGAGAAGAACTTGGTCCTTATCTTGGCTATGTGCCGCAGGATGTTGAACTGTTTGCCGGCACCATCGCGGAAAACATCGCCCGGCTCGGTGCGGTCGATGCCGAACAGGTGGTGGCCGCTGCCAAGCGCGCCGGCGTGCATGAACTGGTGCTGGCACTGCCCGATGGCTACGACACCTCGGTCGACATGATGGGCATGATGCTCTCGCCCGGCCAGCGCCAGCGCATTGCCCTGGCCCGCGCACTGTATGGCGCACCGCGCCTCCTGGTGCTCGATGAACCGAATTCGAATCTCGATGGCGCCGGTGAACAGGCGTTGGCCACTGCACTGGCGGCATTGAAGGGCGAGGTGACGGTGATCGTGGTAACCCATCGCCAGGCGCTGGTGCAACAGGTCGACAAGATCCTGATGCTGGAAGCGGGCAGGGTGGCGCAATACGGCACTGCCGCCGAAGTGGCAACGGCATTGCGCCAGGCTGCGCAGCGCAATGGCCAGGTGCTGTCGATGCAGCGCGCCGCCCAGGCACGCGCAACGCCCGAGGCCCAGTGAGTTCATTGCAGAAGGAGAGTCCATCATGCGCAGCACCACATTCGAAGCCGGCAGCGCTTCGGTGGTCGACCCGGCCACGCTCAATCCTGTCGCAGCGCTGGCGCCGCATCTGATCGAGGCGCGCGGCCTGATGCGCGGTGGCTTGCTGGTGCTGGCGCTGGGCCTGGTACCGGTGGCGGCATGGATGGTGCTGGCGCCGCTGTCTTCAGCCGTGGTGGCGCAGGCGTATGTGAAGGTGGATTTGAACCGGCGTCCGGTGCAGCACATGGAAGGCGGCATCGTGCGCTCGGTGCTGGTACGTGATGGCGAACACGTCAAGCAGGGCCAGACCATGCTGGTGCTGGGCGATGTCTCGGTCGATGCCGACCGCAACCGCATCAATTACCGCGTCATGACCGAGCGCGCCAGCATGGCGCGCCTGGATGCCGAACAGTCGATGGCGGCGTCGCTGATGTTTCCGCCCGAGGTACTGGCGTCGGCACAGCAGGACAGCCGCCTGATGGAGCAGCTCGACAAGGAACGTGGTTTGTTTGCCAGCCGGCGCGCCGCGGTGCAGGAAAAGGTGTCGATGTTGCGTGTACAGCGCAACAAGATCCGCCAGGAAGTCGTGTCGCTGCAGGCGCAGATCGTGCAGGCCCAGCAATCGATGACCTTCCAGAACAATGATCTGGAGCGCAATCGGCGGCTGCAGAAAGAAGGTTTCATTTCCGGCTCGCGTGTCAGCCAGCTCGAAGGGACCGTGGCCGACTATGGCGTCAAGCTCGAAGAGCGCCGCTCCGAGCTGGCGCGTGCCGAACAGCGCGCCGTCGACACCGAATTGCGCGCCAGTGCACTGGAGAGCGACTATCGCCAGCAAGCCAGCGACCAGCTCAAGGTTACCGCCGCACGGCTGTCGGAAATCGAGCAGGAACAGCGCAAATCGATCGATGCCTCGTCGCGCCAGATGATTGTTGCGCCGGCCAGCGGGGAAGTCATCGATCTGAAAGTCACCACGCCCGGCGCGGTGATTTCACCGCGCGAGACGATTGCCGACATCGTGCCCGACAATGCGCGGCTGATTACCGAGGCGCGCGTACGGCCGGAAGACATCAACCGCATCCACCAGGGCCAGGAAGCCGACATCCGTTTTACCGCCTTCAAGTACCGCACCACCAAGCTGGTGCGTGGCAAGGTGACCTATATCTCGGGTGACCGCCTGGTCGATCGCGGCGTCAGCGGCCCGGCCGCCATGCCTTACTATTCGGTGCATGTGGAAGCCGACCCGAACTCACTGGCGGCCGAGGGCGACCTCAAGCTGCTGGCCGGCATGCCGGCCGAGGTGTATATCAAGGGTGGCGAGCGTACGCCCTTGCAGTACATGCTCGAGCCGGTGACGCAGGTGCTGGGGCGGGCGGCGCGGGAGCGGTGAACGCGGCGCATTGCCGCATTGACCGCTTCGGTGCCGTCAAGATTTTTTTCGTCTTGACACTTGGCGTAGTGTACCAAGCATCGCCTTGAAGTCCATTGCTGGCGGCGCGTGCACTAACCCCGTAGTCGTCGTTTCGTCAAAACCGGGTACCATGAGCAGAATCCCTCTCCAGCAACGCATGGCAAGACTTGTGGCCAAGCGGCTGGAACGGATTGTGATGCCAACGTCAGATCACACTGAAATAGGGGTTGTCCCCATAGTATCCAGGGTCATCCAGGTAAAATGTGCTATCAGGATAAAAAGGATTGGCAAATCCTTCATCACTGAGGAAAACTTGCGAAATAGTTCGATTTGCAGTCCATTCCAAGCTGTCTCTGCGCGATGTATAGATCAGGTCCATGCCGTTGAGACTCGGGCTTATTTTGATCGCAATATCTGCACCGCTTCCAGGCCCCGGGTCCATCGCTTTGGCATGATAAAAGCCGTTGCTGTCAATCGGTCCCACGATCGTTGCCGAAAATGCGTTGGCCCCCAAAGGCACTGGAGGGGCAGTGTAATTTGGATAGGGAATATCAGTCATTGCCAACACGGCCTGGAAGCTGATCCTGTCACCTGCATCGATGACACCGCGGCTGGTCGAAGGCATGTCGATGAAGGATAAAAAAGGCGTGCCGTCGATACCGACTGCCCTCATCAATACTGCGTTCTCGACCTCGATCGAGATGGTGGAACTGTCCTGCAGGTTGCCGTTGTCACCGACCAGGTAGGACAGATCGATGTTTCCCGCAAAGCTGACATCAGGCGTGAAGGAGAACGCGCCTGAGCCTGGATTGATGATCAGCTGTCCATGGGCCAGCTCGGTCGAAACAGCGCCTTGTTCAGCGCGTGAAAATGTATGGGTGACCAGATTTGGATTGGCAACCGTACCGACGTTTTCAGTGATCTGCAGAAGCCTTTCCGAATCACCTGCGTCGGGGTCCATTGCCGCCAGGTTCAGGCTGCCTTGCAGGACGTCGCTGCCGAGAACGGCGAAATTTAACGCCTGCGCCTGCGGGGCATCTGCCACGGCCGCCAGCGTCAGCGTGATGAGACCATCATCCAATGAGCTGGCGTTTTCACCATCGGTCACGTTGTAGGTAAATGAAGTCGTACCATTGAAATTTTCCTCCGGTGTGAACACCAGCCCATTGCCGACACCGACGACTTCGACCTCGCCGTGGTCTACCGCGACTTTCTGGCCGGAAGCGGTGATCGGTGTACCGTTGATATGACTGGTGCGTAGCGGTTGTCCATCGATGAAGTCGGCATCGAGATTTTCCAGATGCACCGGGTAGAACAACGGGCTGTCCTCGAATCCACTGGCACTGCCACTGGCTGCTACCGGCACGTCATTGACCGCCTCGATCAGCAGCGAGACCAGGCCGGCCGTGGCTGCCGGCGCGCCATGGTTGTCGGC
>JBPBPY010000052.1:0-9363 GCA_050954505.1 Janthinobacterium lividum | reverse complement strand
GATTGGTGCCGCCGATGCCAATGCGCTGGCCGATGCCGATGCCATTGCTGGAGCCGTACCCGCTACCGGGCCTGACAGTGGCTTGTCCACCGCCGGCTCCATGCTCGCCGCCAGCGTGCCGGCCTGCGGTCGCGCTGTGGCAGGCCGAGTGCGCCCGCCAAGCCGGATGAACAGGCCCAGCGCCAGCAACAGTGGTCCCAGACGCACCAGCTGCATGCCCAGGAAAGCGGCCATGGTGTGCAGGAAACCGAACCAGCCGACGGTGCGATGCACGGTCATGCGGGCATAATTGAAGATCATGTACCGGGTGTCGATAACCCACAGCACATGCGGCAGCAGCACCAGCAATCCCGCCAGTGTGGCGAGCGCCAGGCCGATCACGTTGCGGCGCTGGTGCAGGCTGCGGTCGAGCAGGAAATACAGCAGCAGCCCGGCAATCGGCATGGCTGCGACATACTTGACCAACAGCGACAAGCCGGCGAACACGCCTGCCAGCAGCCACCAACGCACGCTCGCACGCCGCGCCGCCAGAAAGAAACACAGCGCCATGGCGGCCTGGAATGGCAGCAGCACGGTGTTATGGTTGTAGTTGTCGCCACCAATGTTATGGTAAGTCACCAGTGACGTCAGCAGCATGGCGATCAGCGCGCGCTGCGGTGTCATGAATTCGCATGCCAGCCGCCAGGTCAGCGCCATGGCCGTGACAATCGCGACCTGGGTGGCAATATAGGGCAGCGGTACCGATGGACCGAAGACCGCGACCAGGAAATGCATGATCCAGGACGGCACCGGTGGATGCTTCCAGTAGCCGCCTTCGAGCGCGAAACTCCAGATGAATTGTTCGGCCGAGTCGAGTTCCGGCGCCTTGTAGGCATATGCCGTGGCAATGCCCCACAGGACGACCTGGCCCAGGCACAGCAGCAGGACAATCAGACCGATGGGGAGTTTGCCGGGCGCGCCGGCGCGACGGAAGGTGGCTGAAGCAAAAGAGGCAGGAACCACGATGACTCAAGTTTAATGGAGCAACTTGGAGTGTATCCGATTTTAGCAAACTCGTTACATAAATGACATTTAGTATGCGCGCATCAACGTTGCTGAATTTGGGGCACGATGGCGATCAGCAAAAACGATACCGGCGTCATTCCTGCATGTGCTTGACCAGCCAGTCATTGACTTTTGGTGGACCAAAACCGGTGAATGGTTTTCTCAACGTCAGCACATACAGGTTCGCGGAATCGTCGAGATTTTTGCGCAGGATTTCAAACACCGCTTGCGGCGTTGAAGTGGTGGAAATTGCATAACTGTAGTCGGTCAGCTTGATCCACTCATATTTCTTGATGGCGCGAATCAAGCCGCCGTAGTCGAGCCATTGGTTCCTGGTGTCGTAGGTGATGAGCAAGGCTGCCATGTTGTCGAGCATTCGTTGAGTGCGCGGCGGCGCAGGGAACGAATTTTTAGTAACAGAATCGGCGTGCCGGTTCCGCCTTGCCGCACAATTGTCATCGTGACTTGCAGCCGTGGACGCCGGTGCATTTTCTGGACGGCCGTCTTGCCGCCATCAAACAACACACCATGCCCCGTCTGCATACACCCGGGTGTCGTCCAGCCACACGGCATGGGTCTCTGCAAAGACATCGATGTGATAACGCGCGCCGGAACGTTTGATCTGCGCCTTGTTGTAGACCCTGTGCTTGGCGCCCAGCAACAGATGAATGCCGCACATGCGCTCGAAGGTACCGATATCGTCGACCAGCTTTTGCGCAGAAAACGCGCGGTTCATGCCGAAGCCGAGTTCGCGCAGCCAGACTTCCCCTTCGTCTGCACGGATCTTGGCCAGCACTTCGTCAAACGCCGGCGTGGCATCGATGGCGTCGACCACGCGGCCTTTGCTGATGACCAGCGTAATGGGCAAAAGCGGCCGGTTGACGCGAAAGCTGGTATCGCCAAAGACGAAAATGCGCACCTGGCCATTGACCGCTTCCAGGTCGCGCGCCTCGGTAAACACTTCGCCGATGGGAAACTGGCCGCCGATGTTCTGCATGCCGCGATAGTCGCCAATGTTGAGCTTGGCCGGCTCGAACGGCGAGCCAAAGACCAGCTGCGCACCACCGCTGTCGACCATGCCTGAGCTGGCAGCATCGATGCGTGCCTTCAGGGCATGGCCCACGGTACGGTAATAAGCCGGGTCATAGGCCAACGATTCAAGGTAGTGGATGGCCTGCCGCCCCGGCATGCGTTCGAGGTGCGGATGCTCGATCACCTTCAGGCCGCGCTTGAACAGTTCGACGCGCAGGCGAAAGGCTTCCAGGCGAAAGTTGGTCGACTGGATCAGGATCACCAGATCGCCTTGCGCCAGTGGCGCAAACGAGGCCAGCACCGTCTCTGCGGGCACGGTATCGAAATCGATGAACTGCGCCTGTGGCAGGCAGCTTCGATATGCCTGCGTCAGCGCCGCGGCCAGAGGGCAGCGGGTGTCGAATACCACCACGGCTGCATGCGGCGCGCGATGGTCAATGGCCAGCGACAGGATATCAGCCAGGTCGCGTTGGCACGCAGCCAGCGCCGCGGCAGGAATGGCCTGGTTGTCGAAGGCAATTGCCGGTGTCGCCGCAGCGGCGCTCGCAGTTGTCATCACAGCGCAGTCCAGCTCAGTCGTGTTTGAGGAATTCCTGCGCCAGCCGCACCCAGTAGGTGGCGCCAATCGGCAACAGTTCATCGTTGAAATCATAGCTCGGGTTGTGCAGATTGCACGGGCCTTCCGCATGGCCGCTCTCGCGGTGGGCGCCTTCGCCATTGCCGATCCAGACATAGCAGCCCGGTTTGGCCATCATCATGAATGAAAAGTCCTCGCCCGTCATGCTGGGTTCGACATTCGCATTGACGTTTTCCGCGCCGACGACCGACTGCATCACCCGGACTGCAAACGCGGTTTCCCTGGCGTGATTGACCAGTGGCGGATACAGCCGGTTGAAGTTGAATTCCACTTCGGCGCCATGCGCCGCCGCAGTGTGCACGGCAATCTCGCGCATGCGACCTTCGACTAGGTCGAGCATGGCGGTCGAAAAGGTGCGCACCGTGCCGCTGATCAGCGCAGCGTCCGCAATGATGTTGTTGGCACTGCCGGCATGGAACTGCGCAATCGACAGTACCGCGCTTTCATGGGGGTTGGCATTGCGCGAAATGATGGTCTGCCAGGCCAGCACCACTTGTGCGCCGATCACCAGCGGGTCGATGCTCATGTGGGGCTGGGCGGCGTGCGAACCCTTGCCCTTGATTTTCAGGTCGAAATAATTACTTGATGCCATGATGGGTCCGGGCTTGACGCCAAAGCTGCCAACGGGAATGCCAGGCCAGTTGTGCATGCCGAAGATGGTATCCATCGGACACTGCTCCAGCAAGCCATCCTTGATCATCGCATCTGCGCCACGGCCGCCTTCTTCGGCCGGCTGGAAGATCACATAGACCGTACCGTCGAAATCGCGCTGGGTTGCCAGGTAATGGGCTGCGCCCAGCAGCATGGCAGTGTGGCCGTCGTGGCCGCAGGCATGCATTTTTCCCTCGTGCCGGGATGCATGGGCAAAGGTGTTCATTTCCTGCACCGGCAGGGCGTCCATGTCGGCACGCAAGCCTATCGCGCGGCTGCTCTGGCCATTGCGGATGATGCCCACCACACCAGTCTTGCCGAGGCCGCGAATGACCGGGATGCCCCATTCACCGAGTTTGGCGGCAACGATGTCGGCGGTGCGGTTTTCTTCGTAGCGTAATTCCGGGTGGGCGTGCAGGTCGCGCCGGATGCTCTGGATTTCGGAATGAAACGCAATGATGGGATCGATCAGATTCATGATGCATGACCTAGCCTGGCATGAGTGCCAGATTTAATGGTACGAATTGAAGTGTTAACCAATTTGCAAACTGCGTCGAGTACAAACTGCACAACGCACAACTGCGCAAAGTACAAACTGCGCAAGGTACAAACTGCGGCGGCAAACGGCATGAGGATCGGCACAAAACGTGGCACAGAATATGGCACAAGAAACGGCATGAGCAACGGCAAGAAAGTCTGCAAGCCGTTGGGTCGACGCGCGTTCCGGAGCACTGCGTGGTCGTACCGCTCGAACCGGTGTCCCCAACCGAAAAGCCGCCTTGAATCGGCGGCCTTTCCTGCCCGGCAGACGCTGTACCAGCATCCAACCGTTGCAACCGTTGTAATCGTTGCAACCGTTGCTTGGGTTACATATTACCTTGTTCCCGCTTATTCAGTTGCGGCAACCATCTTTTCCGGCATTGGAACGTTGAGCCATTTCACCACGATGGCCTGCAATTCCTTGCTTTTCTTGGCCGCAGTCAGCGCTGCATTGACCTTGCTCATCAGTGCAGGCTCTTCCTTGTTCATGCCAACCAGGCAGGCAGATTCCTGGATGATGTACTTCATCACCGGTTTGTTGCTTGGCATCTTTTCTGCCAATGCCACGGCGACGAAATCGCCCGTGCCAACCAGTTGCACCTGGCCCGAGACATAGGCTGCGATCATGCCATTGTTGTCTTCATACCGCTTGATGGTCGTGCTCGGTGGTGCACTGGCAGTGATCTGCAGATCCTGGAATGCGCCCCGTGCCACACCAATGGTCTTGCCAGCCAGATCGGCGGCGTTGGCGACCGGGATATTGGCCGGGCCAAAGACACTGTTGTTGTACGGTGAGTAGGGCTGCGAAAACGCGATCACCTTTTCGCGTTCGGCATTCTTGCCCAGCGTGGAGATCACCAGGTCAGCCTTGTGTGTCTGCAGGTAGGGAATGCGGTTGGCACTGGTCACTGGAACCAGTTCAAGCTTGACGCCCATCGCCTTGGCAATCAGGCCGGCGACATCGATATCCAGGCCTTGCAGCTTGAAGTCGGTAGTCGCCGAGCCGAAGGGGGCAAAATCCTGTGGCACGGCAATGCGCACAGTGCCGCGTTTTTGAATGTCTGCCAGGGCGTCGGCATGGGCTGCAAAGGCGGACAGGGACAAGATGCCTGCAGTCAGGGCCAGCACGAGTTTCGAACGTTTGATCATTGTTTACCTAAATTTGAAAGTGTTTGGAAATGTGAAACGGTGCGATGAGCAGTGTTAAGCAATATCCGAGCCGGATTTCAGAAAATTGGCTCTTTGATCAGTGAATCAACCATGCCTCCCGGAGCTCGGGGCGCGAGAAGAATTTGTTTTGCCGGCCATCTTGCATAGTTCAATTGTCAGCAGCTTGTCAGTTTCGCATATCCGCACAGGAGTCGCTGACCAGGGTTCCTGACGAGCCATGCGCAATTGAGTGTACCTGAAGCAATAATGATTCATGGAAAATTCTGGTTGGTGCCGGCGGCGCCGGTCGACACCAACGGTAACGGACATTGCGATGCTTCCGCATGGTTATCCTTGCGAAACGCTTTTGGTATTTGAATTGCACCATCGGCGTGCAGCATTCATTTTGTGCACCATTTGATATGCGATGGTGCAAGAACCGCGCGAAATCAGCCGTTGGTCCGCCTGCCGGCAAAGACAATCCGTCTGCGTACCTGGCATCCAACTTGCGATAGCCACCAGGTCAGCAGGCTAGCCGCCATGCGATAACCCCATCAATCCAGGAGATTCACAATGAAGCTGTCAAAACTTGTGCTGGTCATGATGACCGGGGCATTGCTCTTGAGTCCAGCCGCGCGCGCCGATGCGCTCGACGACATTACCAAGGCTGGTGTTCTGCGTGTCGCCGTGCCGCAGGACTTTCCGCCATTTGGCTCGGTCTCCAGCGACATGAAGTCGCAAGGGCTGGACATCGATGTGGCCCAGCTGGTGGCCAGCAAAATGGGCGTCAAGCTGGAACTGGTGCCGGTCACCAGCACCAACCGGGTGCCTTATCTGCAGACAAGGAAAGTCGATCTGGTGATCTCCAGCATGGGCAAGAATGCCGAGCGCGAGAAGGTCATCGACTTTACCGATGCCTATGCGCCTTTCTTCAATGGCGTCTTTGGTCCGGCTGATCAGAAAGTCAGCACGGCCGCCGACCTGGCTGGCAAGACCATCGGTGTCACACGTGGCTCGGTGGAAGACCTTGAATTGAGCAAGGTGCTGCCGGCCAGTGCCACTGTCAAGCGGTATGAAGACAACAATGGCACCATCAGTGCATTTCTGTCGAACCAGGTGCAGCTGGTGGCAACCGGCAATGTGATTGCGGCCGCCATCCTGGAAAAAAATCCCGGCAAGAAGCCGGAGACCAAATTCCTCATCAAGGACTCGCCGTGTTTCATCGGCTTGAACAAGGATGAGCCCAAGCTCAAGGCCAAGGTGAATGCAATCCTGGCCGAGGCCAAGAAGGACGGCGCCCTGAACACGGTCAGCATGAAATGGCTGCACCTGCCGCTGCCGGCGATGCTGTAATTTTCGCCGGGGCGGATATGTCACGCCTGGGCCGGGCAATCCAGCGAGACTGGCAACCGCCAATCGGCAATCGGCAATCGGCAATCGGCAATCGGCAAACGGCAAACGGCAAACGGCAAACGGCAAACGGCAAACGGTAAACGGCAACTGGCAGGTGCAGCGCGCCACTCAGCATGTTGCCTCGGTTGCCGTGCGCCGGGTTCAGTCGCGCAGCACGGGAACAACCGGCGGGAAGTGCACGGAAAAAGTGGTGCCCAGCCCGTCCGGACCTTCGTCGATCCTGATTTCCGCGCCGTGGTCCTTGACAATGTCGAGCACGATGGCCAGGCCCAGGCCATTGCCCGGTATGCGGTCATCGACGCGGTAATGCCGCTTGAAAATCAATTCACGGTCGGCCGCCCCGATGCCGCGGCCCTGGTCTTCCACCAGCAGCACCACCTGGCCGGCACGCTCTTCGCAGCGCACCGTGACCGTGCCGTGGCTGGGCGAATACTGGATGGCATTGTCGGTCAGGTTGTCAATCAGGTCGCGCAGCAGGAAACGGTCGCCCAGCACGGTGGCCGGGCGCAGGTCGAATCCCAGGTCGATGTCTTTCTTGTCGGCTTCCTCGACGAACTGCTGCACGGCTTCCCCCACCAGGCGGTCCAGCCGCAACGGTTCAAGCCGGGTCTTTTCGAATTGCGACGGTTCGGCGCGCGCCAGCGCCATGAATTGGTTGGTCTGGCGGATCATGCGTTCGGTCGACAGCATCATCATTGCCGCTGAGGCCGCCGTTTCCGGTTCACTTTGATAGCGCTGCTGCAGCCACTCCAGCTGCACGCGCAGGCCGGCCAGCGGCGTGCGCAACTGATGCGCCACATTGGCCAGGAAGTCCTGCCGTGCGACGATGCCGGCATGAATACGGTGGAGCATGGCATTGAGCGAACTGACCAAGGGATGCAGTTCGGTCGGCATGTGGGTCTGCCCCAGTGCCGAGAGGTCGTCATCGTCGCGCTGATTGAGTTCGATCTGCAGGCGCTGCAAGGGCTTGAGGCCGGTGCCGACGGCAAACCAGACAATCAGCATGGTGATGGCAGTCAGAAAACCTTCCAGCAGCACCAGGGACACCAGCATCGACGCCCGCAGGTCCGAGCGTTTGGCCAGCGTCTCGCCGACTCCGATGGTGACCGTCTCGGCACCGATATTGGTGCGCAGGGAAATGATGCGGATTTCCTTGCCGCGTATGGAGCCGTCGTAGGCCAGCGGCGTGTCATTCTGGTCGGGTTCCCGCAAGGCAGGGAAATCGCGGTCGCCGGCCAGCGTCAGGCCGGAGAGGGTGCGCACGGTGAAGTAGATGGCATCGAAATGATCCATGCGCAGCATTTGTTCGAGTTCATGCGGCAGGTCGATTTGCACGCCGCCGCGCAATTCGCGCAGTTGCGGAATCAACGCCCAGCCAGCGTCGGCCAGGCTCTGGTCGAACGCGGTTTCCGCCGGCCGCCAGGCCAGGCAATAGGTCATTCCGGCGCTCAGCAGATGAATTGCCAGCAGCGGCACGATCATGCGCTTGAGAAGCGAGAGGCGGATGCTTTTGCGCTTGGCCGGCTTGGCCGGCTTGACTGGTTTGGCGGTTTGCCCTGGCTCGTCCGCCGTCTGCGGCGCAGCCTGCGCTACCGGCCCTGCTGGCGTGTGCGCCTCGGATCGCATGTCCGGCTGCATGCTCATGCAGCCGATTGTTCCAGCATGTAGCCAAAGCCGCGAATGGCACGTATCGAGATGTCAGCGTCTGTAATCTTCAGGCGAATGCGCGAAACGTAGACTTCGACGGCATTGAGGGTCAGTTCTTCGCCCCAGGGCAGGATGGCGTCGATGATTTGCTGCTTCGACACCACGCGCGCAGTCTGGCGCATCAAGTACTCCAGCACCGCCCATTCGCGCGCCGACAGTTCGACCGGCACCTGGTCGATGCGCGCACGCTTGGACGAGGTGTCCAGCGTCAGCCGGCCGATCTGCAGCACCACCGGCTGCGCCGTGCCGCGCCGCGACAGGGCCTTGATCCGCGCCACCAGTTCAGCAGTGGCAAACGGTTTGACCAGGTAATCGTCAGCGCCCAGTTCCAGCCCATGGACCCGGTCCTGGATCGCATCGCGGGCCGTGAGCAGCAACACCGGCACCACGCTGCCGCGTGCGCGCAGGCGGCGCACCACTTCGAAGCCGTCCATGCCGGGCAGGCCGATATCGAGCACCAGCACGGCCACCGTGTTTTGCTGCAGATAGGTATCGGCCGCAGTACCGTTATCGATGACCTCGACATCCATGCCATGGCTGCGCAGGGCGCGCGCCACGCCATCGGCGAGAATGGCATTGTCTTCCACTAAGAGCACTTGCATGAGGCAGATCCGGTTGATGGGGCAGTTTTTGCTGGAACATTTTAGCTTGGCTTTCCCCCTGACAACCATCGTTTCTGCGCGATTTGGCCCGGCTGCAGCGTGATCTGTGCATTTGCCAGCGGCGATTCAGGAATTTGTCAGTCCCGCGTCAGGCACGCAGCCAGTGGTGGGTTCCATGCCGCCATCCAATGCGCCACCGCAATTGGCTGCGTCAGTGCCGTGCAACGCACATTACCTGTTGCCGCCCAGCCGGTCGAATTCCGTGCTGTAGTACTCTGCGCCCTTTTTCTCCACCCGGCGGATGTAATAGGTTTGCACGATGTCGCGGGTATCGGCATCGATGGCGATCGGTCCGCGCGGACTATCGAGTTTCATGCCCTTGAACAGCGCCATGGCGCGCTCGCCGCCGATGCGCTGGCCTGCCGCGGCAGGCAGTTTGCCCGCCACCTGGACAATCGCCGCCATGCCGTCGTAGGCACCCACGGCCATGAAGTTGGGGCGTATCTTGCTGCCATACAGTCCCTGGTAGGCCTTGATGAAGGCACGGTTGGTGTCGGAGTCATGGGCAAACGAATAGTGGCCACCGGT
>JBPBPY010000156.1:0-9374 GCA_050954505.1 Janthinobacterium lividum | reverse complement strand
GTCCAATCTTGCGTTGCCGCAAAACTGGTCCTACTTTTTATTTCTTTGTGAGCACTTAATATGTAAAGTATGCAGCAGCACGTTTGATTGCTCATTCGTACCACCGGGTCTTTCCATCCAGTGCCCACACTTATCGGCTGTTAATTTTTAAAGAACTCGTTCGGTACTGCCTTGCTCCTTTGCCCTGCTTCGCTGCGAATCGTTTTGTTCGTCAGCTTTTGCAGCAGAGGTGCGCATTTTACAGCTTGCTGCGTCGAAGTCAAACTTATTTTCAAACTCGTTCGCTTCGCTTCCTGCAAACTCTGGAAAACCAGAAAAGCGGTTTTCTTACTGCCACGAAGTCTTCGGCTCACGGCAAGAAGCGTTTCTTCGCTGCCGGTTGATTTCTTCGTGACTGCATTGCTTTGCAGAGGCCGCACTATAGCAAACGGCCAAAGCGTTTGGCAATCGATTCCCCATAAATCTTTGGCGCGATGTTTTGATAGTGGATATTGCTCCTGGTGATACGGCTTGAAAGGACGCGCTTGCAAGGTCGGCGTGCAGCATGTTCCGTCCATCCTGGCCATCTTCCACCAGTCTGTCCTGCACGCATGCATCACCGCCGCCCACACGCAGACAAGCATGACTGCGACAGCAGCATTCGTGCGGCAGGATGGCAAAGCAGCGCCGCCGCCAGAACCGCCTGCATGAACCCGGCTGCCTACGCCGGTACGACAGGCACTGAAAAACGCTTGAGCCGCAAGGCATTGCCAAGCACGAACAGCGACGACAACGCCATCGCTGCGGCGGCGGCCTGCGGTGCAAGCAGGATGCCATACGCCGGGTACAGCGCACCCGCTGCCACCGGCACCAGCAGCAAATTGTAGAAAAATGCCCAAAACAGATTCTGGCGAATGTTGCGCATGGTTGCGCTGGAAATGGCGATGGCGTTTTCCACTCCGGCCAGGCTGGCCGACATCAGCACGACGTCGGCTGCTTCGATTGCCACGCCGGTACCGGTACCGATGGCAATGCCGACGTCGGCCTGTGCCAAGGCAGGTGCATCATTGATGCCGTCGCCAACATATGCCACGGTGCCAAATGTTTGTTGCAAACGCTGGACTGCCAACAGTTTTTCTCCAGGCAGCATGTCGGACATGACTTCGCCGATGCCTAGTCTGGCGGCGATTGCGGCAACCGTGGCGTGATGGTCGCCGGAAATCATGGCCAGCGTCACACCACGCGAACGCAAGGCTGCGACCATGGCCGGCGCAGTTGGCCTGATGGGGTCGGCGACTGCGATCATGGCGGCAAGCCTGCCGTCGATGGCGGCATACAGGGGCGATTTTTCTTCCGTGGCCAGGTCCGCTGCAACGGCGGCGAACCGGTCGACATCGATGCCGTGCAATGCAAGATAGCGCTCGGCCCCGACCATGACCTCCCTGCTGCCCAGGTATCCCTTGATACCGTAGCCGGGACGAGACTCGAAGGACGTGACCGGCGCCAGTGACAAACCGGATTCCTGCGCGGCCGACACAATGGCGCGGGAAACGGGATGTTCCGAAAGGCTTTCGAGACTGGCCAGGGCGGCCAGGACATCATCGCGTGCGAAGCCTTCGGCAGCGATGAAGTCGGTCAGCACCGGCCGGCCTTCAGTCAAGGTTCCTGTCTTGTCGAATGCAACGGCCCGCACCTGGCTCAAGCTCTGCAAGCCGGCGCCACTACGAAACAGCACACCAAGCTGCGCTGCACGTCCGCTGCCAACCATGATCGATGTCGGCGTAGCCAGACCCATTGCGCACGGGCAGGCAATGATCAGCACCGCCACCGCATTGACCAGGCCGAAGGTGAATGCCGGCGCCGGGCCGGCCAGCAGCCAGGCCAGAAAAGTCAGCAGAGAAAGCAGCATGATGAGGGGCACGAAATACAGCGTGACCTTGTCAACCACTGCCTGGATCGGCAGCTTGGCTGCCTGCGCCTGCTCGACCATGGCAACGATTTGCGCCAGCACGCTGGCCTCTCCCACCGCCGTTGCGCGTACCACCAAGGCACCGGTTTGATTGACGGTGCCACCGATGACAACGGCACCAGGGCTTTTCGCCAGCGGGACGGGTTCACCGGAGACCATGGATTCATCGACATAGCTGAGGCCATCGATGACTGCCCATCGACCGGTATGCGCTCGCCGGGACGAATCTCGACCACGTCGCCTGCTTCCAACTGCGCCAGGGGCAACTCGACCACGCAGGCATCGCGGCGCACACGCGCGGTGTGCACCTGCAAGCCGGCCAATTGCCTGATTGCATAGGAAGTACGTCCCTTGGCCTTCGCTTCCAGATACCGGCCCAGCAGCACCAAGGTAACGATCAATGCGGCGGCCTCGTAATACACATCGACATGGTCGTGAACGACGCCGGGCAGCAAGCCAGGCCGGAAGGTCGCGACCACCGAATAGCCGTACGCTGCCAGCGTGCCGATGGCAACCAGGGAATTCATGTCAGGGGCCAGACGCAGCAACGCCGGCAAACCGAGCTGGTAGAAACGCCTGCCGGGAAACGCCAGCAGCACGGTGGCAAGGACAAACTGCAGCACCAGGCTACGCTGCATGCCCAGCCGTTCCACCAGCCAGTCATGCAAGCCTGGCGCCAGATGAGCAGACATGGCCAGCAGGAAGACCGGCGCCAGCAGACCGGCGGCGACCAGCAGATCACGGCTTAGCCGCCGTGCTTCGCGTGCGCGCCGTTGCGCCGGCGCGTCGCCGTTGTCGGCATCCTGTTTGGCATCGATGCGGCCTGTTGCGCGTGCCGCCGCACCAGTCACGCCGGCCGGCTTGATGACACTGGCGCGGTAACCGGCCTTTTGCACTGCCAGCAGCAAAAGGTCCACATCGATGCCGCTGGCGGCATCGACCGACGCACGCTCCGTGGCAAGGTTGACGGCTGCCGTCGTCACGCCGGGAACCCTGGTCAGGATGCGCTCGACACGACCGGAACAGGCAGCGCAATGCATGCCTTCAATGGCCAGCATGATGTGCGACCCGACGCCATCATGGGTGTGCGGCCGTATCGCCGCAGCCAGGCCTGGCGTCGTTGATGAAGCGGGAGGCAAGGGAAAAGCGGGATTCGCTGTTGGTACTGTAGGCACTGTAGGCACTGTAGGCACTGTTGGCACTGTAGGGACTGATGCTGCCGGTTCTGTAATGCGGTTCATGACCACAGTATGCACCGCGCGGCACAAGGAAAGTCAAGCCGGCGTCAGGCGGCACGTTCCTTCTCAGGGTAACCCAAGCCCGGCGATGAGGCCGTAACTGATCAGGCCCAGGGCCATCAGCGAGGCCAATACCACGGCACTTACCCGAACACCAGCGCGCAACACCGCACCCAGGTCAACGCCCAAACCCAGGGCCGCCATCGACATGATGGTCAGCGCCGCCGAAACCGAATGCGCAGGCTGCAGCAGGTACGATGGAATCAGATCGGCTGTGCGCAAGCCCATCAGCAGCAGGAATCCGAGAATGAACCAGGGCATTGCCTGCAAGACCGGTGCCGCTGCGCGCGGCGCGCCCTGGTTTTTCTTCACCAGCAGGCCCAGGCAAACAAGTACAGGGCCAAGCATCAATACGCGCACCAGCTTGACCAGTGTGCCGATCTGGACACTGGCCAGGGCGACCGGTGCCGTGGCGGCCAGGACCTGCGGCACGGCATACACCGTCAAACCGGCAAAGACGCCATACTGTACGGCCGAGAATGACAGCAATGGCGCTAGGATCGGCAGACACACAACTGCCAGCACACCGAGTACGGCAGTAAAACCGATCGACGTTGCCACCTCGTCGCTGCTGGCGCCAATGACCGGCGCAACTGCGGCAATGGCCGAATTGCCGCAGATCGAATTGCCGCAGGCGATCAGCACTGCCATCTTGCGCGGCAAACCCAGCAAGCGGCCAATGCCGTAGCTGCAGGCAATAGCCAGCGAAACCACCAGTGCAATGCCGGCAATCAAAGCGGGTCCGTGCGCCAGAATGGTCGCCGCCGACAGCGATGCGCCCAACAGCATGACTGCGGCTTCCAGTAAAAACCGGGCGGCGAACCGGATGCCGGGTGCCCATGCCGGTCTGGCCCTGCACACACTGCGCAAGATTGTGCCCAGCACAATCGCCAGCACCAGGCTTTCCAGCCAGGCATGGCCAAACAGAGCAACCTCGGCGCGCTCCAGCGCCAGGGCGGCGAGCGTCACCACGGCGCACACCAGCAATCCCGGCAGCAAATACACCCCAGACCTTGACAGCGTTGCAGCCATCGAGCTGGACAAGCTGCCGGCCGGGCCGGTGGCGACGCCGGCAACCATCCTGGCGCCAGGGTCTGCAGTCAGGCTGGCGGCCCGCTTGGTGGCTGGCCGGCTGGACGCAGGAAAAAATTCGGAAGATGAAAGCATGACGGCACCGTCGATGGAATACGCTGATTCTGCGGCGTTCGATTACTCCAGTCCATCGTATAATTTCGCATGATCGTCAACCAGAATCGAACAATCGTCACGCTGGACCAATTGCGCATATTTGTCGCCGTGGCGGAACGCGACCACCTCACGCGGGCGGCAGCGGCACTGGCAATGACCCCTTCGGCAATCAGTTCAGCCATCCGGCTGCTGGAAGAGCGTTACGGCACCGTCCTGTTCAACCGGGTGGGCCGCGGTATCGAACTGAGCGAAGCCGGACGCATTTTTTTGCCGGAAGCGCGGCTGGCCCTGGCCAGTGCCCGCGCCGCCGAATTGACGCTGGCAGAACTGGGCCAAGGGCGGCGCGGCAGCCTGAGCCTGCAAGCCAGCCAGACCATTGCCAGCTACTGGCTGCCGGCGATGCTGGTGAAATTCCATCAGGCCTATCCAGATGTCGATATCCAGCTCGAGGTTGGCAACAGCCAGAGCGTGGCGCGGGCGGTGGCCGGCGGCGCGGCCGAAATCGGCTTTGTGGAAGACCGCAATCATTTGCCGGATCTGGTCAGCCGCGCCATCGCGCAAGATCAGTTTGCCGTCGTGGTGGCACCCGGACATCCCTGGGCCGACGGCAACGCCGTTGCGCCCCAGGCACTGCTGGAAGGGACATGGATCATGCGCGAACAGGGTTCCGGTACCCGTTCGGCATTTGAAGTCATGCTGGCCGACCTGGGCGTGCACGCTGCCGACTTGCGCATTGCACTGGTGCTGCCTTCGAATGAATCGGTGCGCTCGGCCGTCGTCGCCGGGCCGTTTGCCAGCGTCGCATCCACTCTGGTGGTGGCAGCCGACCTGGCAGCCGGCTTGCTGTGCAAGGTCAACATCGGCTTGCCCGCACGGGCGTTTCATCTGCTGCATCACGCCACACGCCACCGCAGCAAGGTCTCAATCGCATTCGAAGAGATGTTGCTGCAGACGATGGCATGATGCGGCCGGCCCGGGCGCCGGCAGTGTCTCGCTCAGGGCAGGGTCGCCAGATAAAGTTCTTCGACTTTCTTCCTTGCCCAAGGCGTCTTGCGCAGGAATGCCAGGCTGGACTTGATACTCGGATTGTCGGTGAAGCAGCGAATGGCAATCTGCTTGCCAAGCTGTTCCCAACCCATCTTCGCGTGCAATGCGCTGACGATGTGTTCCAGCGTCTTGCCCTCCAGCGGGTCTTTCGTTTTCGCTTCCATGCGTGATCCTGATGAAGTCAATGACAAGCCTGCCGCACGACAAGCGCGGCTGACGCACGATATTTTCCTGGCGCGCCGACATTCTCGCATGACTGCCTGGCATGGCCGCCGTTTGATGCCTGCGCCTTCCTATTCACCTTTACCTTCACCGGCCCCGGCGCAGGTGCAGGCACATAAAAATCCGGAACCTTGTCGATGAGTCTGGTACTCAACCAGCTGTATCCATGTTTTTGTAACCGACTCCAAAATTGGAAATTAACCATGACATCGTTTCAACAAAATCGTTTGCTTGCCTTGCCCATGGCCTGCATTCTGGCGGCCTGCGGTGGTGGCGCAAATGGCACTGCTGCGCCGGCAGCCAACGTTCAGCTTGCCGGTGCACGCATGCAAGTCGTCGATGAAGCAGCCAGTGGCAAGCTTGCCGCTGAAATGACCGCAGGCTTTGTCGAAGCCCGGCAAACTGCTTACCGCAAACTGGCCTCGCAAACGCCCGGCACCTTCGATCCCGTCGTCAGCCTCGGTGCACAGCCTGCGCTGGCAGCCACGTCCGCCCCATTGGCGACCGAAGCGTCAGCCTTGCCGCTCGCTGCGCCTGCAATGCCGGCAGCGACCACACCCTCGAAAAGCAGGACAATGGCCAAGCTGGGCACAGCCGCCAATGCCTTGAGCGCTGCAGCCGCTGCTGCAGTTGCGCCGTCGGCATCGGCTACACTCGTTCTGGGAGTGGCCGGCAGTGCCTGGGACGGCGGCTACAACGGCAATCTGCTGCTTGCCAATACATCCAGTAACGATGTGCGCAGCTGGTCGGTGCGCTTCGACCTGCCTGCGGGCACCAGCAGCATCCAGGGCTGGGGCAACTATCAGATGCAACAAGCCGGCCGCACCGTCACCTTCAGCAATGCAGCCTGGAATGGCGCGCTGGCCAGGAACACCTCGATCAATCTCGGCTTTGGCGGCAGCGGCAAATTCGCCGGAACCGTCACAGCCTGCAGTGCCGAATTCGATGGTGTGCCTGCCGATTGTTCGATCAGCAGTGTCACGCCCGGCCCTGTCGATCCGGTCGACCCTGGCACGCCAGTCACTCCGGTTACGCCAGTGACCCCGGTCACCCCGGTTACCCCCGCCACGCCGGGCACGCCGCTGCTGGCCGATGCAGTCGTGGCCGACCAGGGCAAACGGCTGCTTACCGGCTACTATCCAAGCTGGAGCGACAACTGGTTCGATGCCCTGAGCTGGAATGGCCAGGCCAAGTCGGCACAGCAGATCTATACCGACAGCAAGCTGGCCAGGGCACCAGGCCACTACACCCACCTGATGCTGTCGTTCGGCCTGCCCAACTTTTCCTGGCAAGGCCTGCAAGCCAATACCTGGTCGGGGACAGGCATCAACTTCACCAGCAAACCGAGCGATATCAAGGCCGCGATCGGCATTTTGCATCAGCGCAGGCTGAAGGTGATCCTGGCTGTGGGCGGCGCCACCTACAACGACTGGGCCGCACTGGCAGCCGAAGCCGGCCAGGCCAACGGTCCCATCAAGCAGTCGCTACGCCGCTTCCTGCTTGACATGGATATCGATGGCCTGGATGTCGATTATGAAGTCGAGGGCAGCGACCCGGCGCGCGTGCACGAGTATGCCAATGCCATCGTGGCACTGCGCGAAGCCGTCGATGCGGCGGGTGGCGCACGGACCTTGAGCCTGGCGGCCTGGTCGACCGGTGCCGACTGCAGCAGCGCCACCACTGGCGATGCCGACTGCCGTGGCAAGCTTGGCTACTGGGGTGGGTCCGCTGCGCGCGAACGCCTGACGTTCCAGCAAGTCGTCGCCAGCGGAGCGCATCAGGGCAAGTCCATTGCCAGCCTGCTCGATATCGTCAACGTCATGGCCTACGATGCGCGTTTTGAACATTTCGATCCGGTCACCGCCTATCGGCAATACCGCGCCCTGCTTCCGGCCAGCACCATCGTCTCGCTGGGCCTGGAAGTTGCACCGGAAGGCTGGGCCGGCGTCAAGCTGGTCATCGACGACAAGGATGCACTTTGTGAAGGCTCGCAGGTACTGGCCGACCAGTATGGCCTCAGCAATCCCGGAGCCTATTCAGTCAAGCGTTTCGCCGCTGCGGTCCTGGCAGGACCCGGCAATCCGCGCGACGGCCTGATGCTGTGGCACGTCATGAAAAAACCGGAAGGAAGCTGTGCGGGAGCAGCGCTGGCCAACCCGCAAACCGTCGGTGCCAAGGTCAGCAGCATGTTCGGACTGCCGCACGACAGCCGCGAATTCAACTGATGCAAAAGCGCTTGGCAAAAAAGTCAACCGCTGAATAAATTGAATTTCATCAAAAACACGACAATCGTTGGCGCGCAAAGGAAAGCATGGATCGTATAATTTACTGACGAAAACCTGACAGGGTTTTTGGATTGTCCGCTACCGAACAGTTTCACAGGACCAGTGCCATGCCAGATCCAAGCAACGATTGTCGCCCTCCGCAACGCGCAACATCCGTCATCAGGACGATCGGCCAGGACCATCTACTGCATGCACCAAGCATGGAGGGTGAGCAGGCCCTGGCCGCTGCGCTTGACGACGAGTACGATTTGCCCGTCTGTCACAGCGACTGGATCCAGCATGGCATTGGCCAGGCACAGACGCCGCAGACATGGCTGCAGCACGTACTGACGACGGCCTTGCGTGCCTGCCACGATTACCGCAATGTCCAGTCCCGGCTGATCTGAATCATTGGACGAACCGGGTTTGAGCAACGTTTGACTGCGTGCTCGGCGACATGCTCGGCACGATGCACACCGCGGCGTCAACCACGCGGCAAACGATAACGGATCAGCAGCCCCGGGCCGGAACCCGATCCGGTGTGTGGCGCCGACAGCACCGTATCACCCTCCTCCATCATGTCCCGCATGCTGGTGCAGCAACTGGGCATGGCGTGGCCACGGCCGGGATAGCCGCCAACCCGGCTGTGCAGGTCGGCAGCACGCACATCGACACTGTCCTTGCCGGCATCCATCGCTTCCTTGATAACCTGGCGCAGCATGGCAACAAAATCCTGCCTGGTCGCGCGCCCCGCCTGCGCAGTTGCCGGCCTGGCCAGCGTTTCCGGTCGGGGTTTGGCATCTGGTTTCACGGCGTATCTTTCGTTGAGAATTGGAAGCGCCAGTATAGCCGCTGCAGCTGCCGCAGTCAGATCACCGACCCGAATGCCGTTGCGCATGCGGCAGTGAAATGCCGACAGGCCAGCCCGGGCAGCTGCTGCCCTCCCTGCCGCCTGTTCCTAGGCAAACCCTTCCTGTTGCGCCACCGAGGCGGGCGATTTGGACCAGACGTCGAGCAGGAAATCGGCCTCCTCATGATGGGACAGTCGCGTCAATGCCGGGTGCTGGTCGAACCAGCCGTGGATGGTCTGCGTGGCCTGGGTGCGTTCTACAAACGGGCGTCGCCAGTGGCAGGCCACCAGCGTGCCGTCGTCGCCGAGGGAATCGACAGCCTGGCGCTGCAGTGCCTGCAGATCGCTGTCGCTGAGGTAAAAGGCAAATTCACTCAGGATGATCAGGTCGAACTGCTGCGCCGGCCAGTCGCCTGGCACGGCGGCTTGACGCAGCGTGACATGGGCATGGTGTTGCAGCCGTTGCTGCGCCAGCCCGATGGCGTCACTGGAAAAATCACTGGCCAGCAATTGCGCGCAGCGCAGTGCAAGTTCGAGTGTCAGGTCGCCAGTACCGC
>JBPBPY010000177.1:0-9379 GCA_050954505.1 Janthinobacterium lividum | reverse complement strand
CAATCATAGCACTGCATCGGGCGCACTACCTTGTTGCTGTTGCAGCGGCCAATGCAAACGAACTCCCCGCTGCCGCATCTGCTGTTTGCCGCAGCCCAGGCCCGCTTGCGGCATCAGGATCTCGACACCAGTTCCAGCGAAGTGTCGTAAAACCGGTGGCGCCCCTTGCCGCTGCCTTTTGCCTGGTACATGGCCAGGTCGGCGCAGCGCAGCAGCTGCTCCGGATTGACACCATCCTCGGGATACAGGCTGATGCCGATCGAAGCGCCGACCTTGCTGCGGCCATGGCACAGCTCGAAGGGATTTTTCAGCACGTCGGCCATGCGCTGCGCCACATGGGCAGCGTCGCTGCGGTGGAACACGTTTTCGATCACGATGATGAACTCGTCACCGCCGTGGCGCACGATGTGGTCACCTGGCTTGAGGGCCGAGCGCATGCGCAGCGCTGCCGCGCGCAGCAATTCATCGCCCGCCGGGTGGCCACGGCTGTCGTTGACCAGTTTGAAACCATCGAGGTCGAGGTACAGCACAGCCAGCATGGCGCCGCGCTGGCCGGCACGTTCCAGCGCCTGCGGCAGGTAGGACATGAGCCAGTTGCGGTTCGGCAGTTCGGTCAAGCTGTCGTGGCTGGCAATGCGGGCCAGCTCGCGCACATGGGCAGTGGTCATCATGGCATTGCGCTGGGCCAGGTCGAGGCGCTGAGTCAGCTTGCGGATTTCACCGGTGTGATAATCGGACAATTGTTCGAGCTGTTTGCGCATCAATTCGCTGACCAGCCGGCCGGTCTCCAGCGCCACGGCCTGTTCGACGCTGGTGCGGCGCAAGCGGCAGAGTTCCTCGGCACGCACCAGCGCTGCTTCGATGGCCGGCACCAGATGTGCGATCGATGCCGGCTTGACCAGGTATCCCATGGCGCCATTGGCAGCGGCCTGCCTGGCGGTATGGGCATCATCATACGACGACAGGAAAATGAACGGTATCGTCGTCTGCCGTTGCAGGTGGTGCGCCAGTTCGATGCCTGACATGCCCGGCATCGAAATATCCAGGATGGCCAGATCCGGCTGGCGTTCGGCAATCAGCTGCAGCGCCTGCTCGCCCGAGCTGCCCTGCATGACGTCATAGCCGGCATCGCGCATGCCGCGCTCGAGCTTGGCCAGCAGGACCCGGTCGTCGTCGACGGTCAGGATGCAGCGCTTTTTCTCATCATGAGCATGGCTCACGGTTGCTCTCCTCAACCAGCACGACTGCTGCCCGATGCAGGCAGCACCAAGTCGCAGCAGGATGATGGGCGGCGCTGTTGACGGCGCCGCCCATCATCGACGGGGGAGCAAATGGTACCAGAGAAAAATTGATTATTGGTGGCTACAGCCATGCAGATTTCAAGCGTGGCGTCCGGCTCGAAAAAACGATCAGATTTCCACCTGGGTGCCGAGCTCGATGACCCGGTTGGGCGGCACGCGGAAATAGTCGGCCGCATCGCGGGCATTGCGCGACATGGCAGCAAAAAACACTTCTCGCCAATGCGACATGCCGCCACCAACACGCGAAATCACGGTCTGGCGCGCGATGAAGAACGAGGTCTCCATCATGTCGAACTCCAGGCCGTGCTCGCTGCACATCTGCAATGCCAGCGGAATGTCGCGCTCATCCTTGAAACCATACTGGACATTGATCTGGTAGCAGTCGTGGCCCAGTTCCGTCACCAGCACCCGCTCGCCGGTGGGCACGGTTGGAATGTCCATGTTGAAGACGGTCAGGAAAATCGTGCGCTCATGCAGCACCTTGTTGTGCAGCAGATTGTGCAGCATTGCATGCGGCACGCCATCGCCGTCGGCGCGGAAAAAGATGCCGGTGCCATCGACCCGGTGCGGCGGGCTGACAAACAGCGATTGCAAAAAGTCATTGAGTGGAATGGCATGGCGCTTGAGGTTGTCGAACACCAGTTCACGTCCCGTCTTCCAGGTCAGCATCAGCGTTACCATGCCTGCGCTGATCAGCAAGGGAAACCAGCCGCCGCTGACGATCTTCAACGACGTGGCTGAGAACAGGGTCACATCGATGACAAAAAAGAAACCGGTCGCCAGCCAGCACAACAGCAGGTTGTAACGCCAGCGAAAACGCACCACGAAATAGGTCAGGATGGTGGTCGTCAGCATGGTCGCCGTCGCCGCGATGCCGTAAGCCGAAGCCAGCGCCGAAGACGACCCGAAGCCCACCACCGCCAGCACCACGGCGGTCAGCTGCACCCAGTTCACCAGCGGGATGTAGATCTGGCCAATCTCGCGGTCCGATGTATAGATCACCCGCATGCGCGGCAGGAAGCCCAGCGAAATGGCTTGCTGGGTAATCGAAAACGCCGCCGAAATCGTCGCTTGCGACGCAATCACCGTTGCCATGGTCGACAGCACCACCAGCGGATAAATGCTCCACGGACCAAGCTGCTGATAAAAGGGATTGCTTACCGCCCCAGGATTGGTCAGCAGCAGCGCGCCCTGGCCAAAATAATTCAAGGCCAGCGCAGGAAACGCCACCAGGAACCATGCCAGCCGCACCGGCTGCTTGCCGAAATGGCTCATGTCCGCATACAGCGCCTCGGCACCGGTGACCGCCAGCACCACCGCACCCAGCACCACAAAAGCCAGCCAGCCATTGCGCAACATGAAGCTTGCGGCATACCAGGGATTCAAGGCATGCAGGATTTCATGGTTGTCGATGATGTTCACAATGCCCATGCCAGCCAGGCTGGCGAACCACACCAGCACGATCGGCCCGAACCATTTGCCAATCCCCGCCGTGCCCTTTTTCTGCACCATGTACAGGCCAAGCAGGATTGCAATTGTCAGCGGCACCACATAGGGCTTGAGCGCCGGTGTCGCCACTTCCAGACCCTCGATGGCCGACAGAACGGAAATGGCTGGCGTGATCACTCCATCGCCATACAGCAAACCGGTACCCATCATGCCCAGCAGCATGACCGGATAATGCCAGCGCGACTTGCTCGTCACCGACGCCATCGCCAATGCGGTCAGCGCCATGATGCCGCCCTCGCCGCGGTTGTTCGCGCGCAGCATCAGCGTGACATATTTAAGGGAAACGATGATGGCCAGGGCCCAGAAAATCAGCGACACCACGCCAACAATATTGGCAAAATTCAGTGCAATGCCGTGCTCGACCGAAAACACCTCTTTCATCGTATACAACGGGCTGGTGCCGATATCGCCATAAACGATACCGATTGCAGCGATGGTCAGCGTTGCAAGACTGGTTTTTGTATTCTTATGTGCATCTGCGGACAAAGGACACCTGATTTTCCCTGGGGAGAACAGCATCTTAACGGATCGCCAGACGAATGCCCGTGCCCAGCAAGAAATTTGCGCAATATTTGTTGCACAAATCGACGCTCACTGACTATCCCTGCCGATGGATTTTAAATCCGTTTAAATACGCAAACACTTGTTGCGTCGCGCTGCTAAACTCAAATAACACATCGTTCATCGTTAAATCATAAGCATTGCGCTTATTAAAAAATATAGCGACTTTACGATGTCAGCAGGAGCAAGCGCATAAATATGTTCAAAAAGGAAATACGCTTGCTCCATCACCCTATCCGAACACAGGAGCATGCAATGATCAAACTACTCAAAACCTTGCTGACGGGCGCCAGCTTTGCCTTGTTGCTGGCCGGTGGCGCTCATGCCAAGGACGAAGCCAAGGTAGCAGCACCAGCCAAGTCCGCGACGCCAACCGCCCTGCCGGCAGCCACGCCAGCCAAGACCGCCATGGCCGAGCCGATGGACCTCAACACCGCCAGCCAGAAAGACCTGGCCACCCTGCCGCAGATCGGTGCAGCTCGCTCCGCCGCCATCGTCAAGGCCCGTCCTTACAAGCGCAAAGATGAATTGGTCAGCAAGAAAGTGCTGACTCAAGCCGTATATGACGGCATCAAGGACAGTATCGTTGCCAAACAAGCTGTAAAGAAATAAACAAATACCAGCGGCAAAGGGTAACGGCAAAAATCGGCAAAGTATAAAAGTCATACAGCACTAATACGAACGGAGTCCGTGAAGTAAATGGCAGAGGCTGGCGCTGTTGCCGGCGCAGTGACATTGGAGGCACGACTGCACTGCGCCGGCAATAGTGCCAGTCTCTGCCGCCGTACCATTTGCCGAAGCCGCAAGAATTGGCGATTCAAATCACTCGATTCAAAAATATGACAACAAGGCAATAATACGAACAAAGTCCGTGAAGTAAATGGCAGAGGCTGGCGCTGTTGCCGGCACAGCGACATTGGAGGCACGACTGCGCTGTGCCGGAAATAGTGCCAGCCTCTGCCTCCATACCCTCTGCCGAAGCAGATCGCAGCGCAGATAGCAGTAGCACCAGCAACGACTCCCGGCAATACAAGTTAAAGAAATTAGCAATTGCCCCAGCGCCCTGTTTTTTCTTGACACACCCCGACTTTCTCCCCTACAGTTCATTCATATCACGCACAACGCCATCGAACCAACAAATCTTGTCCTGCGGCAACCAGCCCGCAGCGCTACGACTACGCCGCTTTTCCTGAGCGGCCATCCCCTGTTCGATGTGATGAATGACTGTTGATCACCTGGAACCAGCACTACAAACAGCTTTTCCCGATCACCAACGAGTATTGAAAATGTCTCACGCCAAGCATTTCAACGCGCTTCCACTCCCCTCCGCTGCAAACGACCGCGCTGTCGCCCTGCATGCCGCGGGTATTCTGAAGCTATCGCTACCGATCGGTTGCCTGGCCTAGTGTTTCGTGGCCGCCCGGCAGCCTGCCCGCCACACAACACACATTCCCCAATTATCAGTTTCAAAGCGATGCCAACGGCAGCGCTGTCTTCAAAGGACTTATCATGATGCTCAAGAACCCGGCCAGCAAATACCGTCCATTTCCCCCAGTCGCGTTGACCGACCGTACCTGGCCCGACCAGATCATCGACAAACCACCAATCTGGATGAGCACCGATTTACGCGACGGTAACCAGGCGCTCATCGAACCCATGAGCGCCGAACGCAAACTCAAATTTTTCGATCTGCTCATCAAAACCGGCATCAAGGAAATCGAAGTCGGATTTCCTTCCGCTTCGCAAACCGATTTCGACTTCGTACGCAAGCTGGTCGAAGAAAACCGCATTCCCGATGACGTTACCATCATTGTCCTCACCCAGTCGCGTGAAGAACTGATCCGCCGAACCGTTGAATCGGTCACCGGCGCCAAGCGCGCCATCATCCACCTGTATAACTCGGTCGCACCCGCATTTCGCAAGATCGTCTTCAACATGACGCGCGAACAGATCAAGGAAATTGCCGTGAGCGGCACCCGACTGGTGAAACAACTCACCGATCAATTGCCCCAAACCGAATGGCGCTTTGAATATTCACCGGAATCGTTCAGCCTCACCGAACTCGATTTTTCCAAGGAAATCTGCGACGCCGTCTCCGAAGTCTGGCAACCAACGCCTGCCGCCAAGCTGATCTTCAATTTGCCATCAACGGTCGAAAGCAGCACGCCGAATGTGTATGCCGACCAGATCGAATGGATGCACCGCAATCTTGCCCGCCGTGAATCGGTCCTCATCAGTGTCCATCCCCACAATGACCGCGGTACTGCGGTTGCCTCCGCCGAACTCGCCGTCATGGCCGGCGCCGACCGCGTCGAAGGCTGCCTGTTCGGCAATGGAGAACGCACAGGCAATGTCGACCTTGTGACCCTGGCACTCAATTTGTACACCCAGGGCGTCAACCCCGGTCTCGATTTTTCCGACATCGATGAAGTGCGCAAGGTGGTGGAAGAATGCAACCAGATCCCCGTGCACCCACGCCATCCCTACGTCGGCGACCTGGTCTTCACCGCCTTTTCCGGTTCACACCAGGACGCCATCAAGAAAGGCTTCGCCCTGCAAAAGGCCGACGCGATCTGGGAAGTGCCGTATCTGCCGATCGACCCCGCCGACCTCGGCCGCAACTATGATGCCGTCATCCGCATCAACAGCCAGTCCGGCAAGGGCGGCATGGCCTACCTGCTCGAAACCGAATATGGCCTCTCGCTGCCGCGCCGCCTGCAAATCGAGTTTTCCCGCGCCGTGCAAAAGGAAGCCGACGCCTCCGGCAAGGAAATCGCCGGCGCCGACATCTACCGCATCTTCAAAAGCGAATACCTCGACCAGCAAACCCCGTATGCCTACACGGCGCACCGGATGATGGAAGATACCGAACGCGAAAACCCGGTGCAAATCGATGTCGCCCTGCTGCGCGACGCCAAGCCGGTCACGCTGCAAGGCGCCGGCAATGGCCCCATCGATGCCTTCGTCTCGGCGCTTGGCCTCGACATTCGATTGATGGACTACCACGAGCATGCGATCGGTTCCGGCGCCGACGCCAAGGCCGCCAGCTATGTCGAACTGCGCCTGGACAATGGCCCGACCCTGTTTGGCGTGGGCATCGACGCCAACATCGTCACGGCCTCGTTCAAGGCAGTGCTGAGCGCCTTGAACCGCCAGCTGGCGCGGGAAGTGGAAATCAGCGAAGCGGTGGCGGTTGCTGCTGTGGTGGCTGCGTAAGAAGCCAATCGACACCTGGTCGATAGCGTTACTATGGTTGCAACAGCTATGTCAGCTGTAATGTAGACATGTTTTGGATGGTATCGACGATGACGCCTGCTGCAGTGAAGCCACTGCCGCAGGCGTTTTACCACCAGCGCTGAGGTTCGAAAGCGCCCGGACGCCTGGCTCGACGCCGGCAATCCTGTCCAGCGATCCGGCATCGCCAGGTCGATAAAACCCATGCTGGGTGCAGCATGCAAAAGACTTCCCACTTTGATCAATGTTGTTTTTGCGTTCAACTCCATCCTGCTGAACAACTTCGCCATGTAAGATAGCAAGTCTGAAGGCATGCAAGGGGGATTATGCACATCCCGAACATGTCCAAGGCCAGCTTTGTGCTCGCTTGCTTCGACTGTCGAAACGCCCGCATGTGTTCTTCCTGCAGACGTGACATTGATGCCACCAGAACACAATCCTGTATACTACCCAGCGCGACCGTGCAGCAGCAGCGCCACGGCTACCGCCTCCGCACCTCTTTATGTGCCTCCCGCAAAGCGTCCAACGCCAAGCCCCCAACATCTGAAAGCTTCAATCCATGGCCGCACCCAACGACAATATCAGCATGGCGCTGTACTGTGATTTTGAAAACGTCGCACTCGGTGTGCGTGATGCAAACTACGATCGTTTCGACATCAAACCAGTGCTCGAACGCCTGCTGCTCAAGGGCAGCATCGTGGTCAAGAAAGCCTATTGCGACTGGGACCGCTACAAGGAATTCAAGGGCAAGATGCATGAGGCATCGTTCGAACTGATTGAAATTCCCCATGTACGCGTCTCGGGCAAGAACTCGGCCGACATCCGCATGGTGGTCGACGCGCTCGATCTCTGCTACACCAAAGCGCACGTGAATACGTTCGTCATCATCAGCGGCGACTCCGACTTTTCACCACTGGTCTCCAAGCTGCGCGAAAACGCCAAGTACGTCATTGGCGTGGGTGTAAAGAATTCGACCTCCGATCTGCTGGTCGCAAACTGCGACGAATTCATCTTCATCGATGACCTGGTGCGTGAGAGCCGCCGCACTGCCGCCTCGCGTGAAAAGCGCGCGCCGACGCCGCGCCGCCAGTCTGAAGTGGCCGGCGAAGAACGCAAGCCGAAGGAAGACCTGGAAACGCGCAAGAGCATGGCCATTGAAATCGTCGCCGAGACCTTCGATGCGCTGATGACCGAACGCGGCGATGGCGGCAAGATCTGGGCTTCGGCCTTGAAGCAAGCCATCAAGCGCCGCCGTCCCGACTTCAATGAAGTGTATTTCGGTTTCCGCACCTTCGGCAATTTGCTGGAAGAAGCACAGCAGCGTGGTTTGCTCGACATTGGCCGCGACGACAAGTCCGGTGCGTTTGTCTATCGCAATCACCGTAATGGCGCGGTGGAAGATACCGCAGCCGTGCCGGCCGCAGTTGAAATCGCCTTGCTGACGCAGACACCGGCGACGCCGGAAATGGCGCCAACGGCGCACACTTCGCACAGCGCGCAAACGGCAGAAACGCAGCAAGCAGATGAAGCCGAAACCGCACCGGCGGGCGAACAAAACGCCGAGCCGGCAAGTACGGCGCAAAATGGCAACGGCAACGGCAACGGCAATGCCGTGCAGCCTGATGCCGAACAACAAGCACCGCGCCGCAATGGCCGTTATCCACGCAACAACCGCGGCAGCCGTTTCCCGGACACCGCAGCGGTTTCCGCGCCGCCTTTGCGCGCCAATGTACAGAGCCAGCCTGCTGCTGCGCTCGCCGTCGCGGCAGAAGACGAACACCAGCCAGAGCCGGTCAAACCGGTCCAGGCTGCCAGTGACGACGACTACGATCCATTGCAGGCCGAACTCGACGCCGCCGATGCCGCAGCGCTGATCGCCTCCGGCATGCTGGCCGGCCACGGCAAGAACCGTCCGCAACCGAATGCCCGCAGCGCCAAGCAAGGCGGCAAACCAGGCAAGACACAAGTCGCCAGGGCTTCGGGACGCCCAGACCCGCGCCGCCCACCGGTGCAAGACCGCTTTGCCAGCCCGCGCCCTGCCCCGTCGGGCCGTCCAGGCCAGCCACCACGCCGCCCGGCCTCGGGCCCAGCGCCTGCGCAGGCACGCAACGATATGCCGTCCGGCGCGCAAGCGGAAAACAATCTGCCCGCTTCAGCGAATGTGGAAGTCATGGCGGCGCCAGAGCCACGGGCTTCGGCACCAGCGCCAGAGATCCAGGCAAGTTCGCCGGCACCAGTGCCATCGTCAAATGGCGCTGCCCCAGCGCAAGCCAGTTTGCCGATGGAGACCACGCAAGCCGATGCGGCACCGAAGCGCCGCCCGCGTGGCAGCGCGAAGAAGACCGCCAGTGCCGATGCAGAAACCCAAAGCCCGGCGGCCTTGGATTCGGAAGAAGCCGCCAAGCCGGCACGCAAGCCACGCCGGCCTGCGGCCAAGAAGGCTGTGGCCGACGAAGCCTGAGTCTGGAGCCAGCAATACTGGCAGCAAAAGAGCGGTTCCCGGCCAGCCTGCAAACCTTGCAGCGTCAGTCGGGCCGCTCCGGATCGTGCGGCAATGGCGTTGCACTTGGCAATGGAATGCTGAGGTTCTTGCCATGCGGTCCGAACACCATTTCCGTCAGCCAGCTTTGCAGCAGTGCGGTATAGGCTTGCTGGCTGTTGTGGTCCGACAGCCCGTGATCGGCGCCTTCGATCACACGGTAGGTCAAGGACCGGGCATGGCTGCAAGCTTCAAGATAACTGGTGATGGCGGCATGGGGAATGATCACATCGCG
>JBPBPY010000140.1:0-9384 GCA_050954505.1 Janthinobacterium lividum | reverse complement strand
TCTCAAGGTCATGACCGGACTGGTCGACGAGGCCAAAACCAATGTGGTCTTGATCGTTGATGAATTTCAACAGTCCATCCCCAATGAAGAAGGGAATCGGCTTCTGTTGGCGTTCAAGTTTGCGCGCGACGCAGTTAATCTCAGGGCGCGGATTGCCAACACGGATGGAGACGCAAAGGGATTGTTTTCCGCCGATGCGGCGAGCGAATACAGCAAGGCAATTGGGCGCGAAGTCAAGATCGAGGAAATTCAATCGATCGTGAACGAGCTCATGGCTGCCAACATTGCAATGCGCAGGGGCCATGGCCTGTATGGCATCAGCGATCCGTTTGTTCAGGAAGTATGGCGTGAGCGGCAAACGTTCCTGTTCTGATCGACATGCGTGTGTTGCGACGAAATTTCCAAAAACAAAAGCCTGTCATCGTTTCTCCTGTAAAGGAGACGTAATGACAGGCCATGTAGTCCAGCAATCGAACCATTCTGGTGCCCGGGGCCGGAATCGAACCGGCACGCCTTGCGGCGGGGGATTTTGAGTCCCCTGCGTCTACCAATTTCACCACCCGGGCAGAGCGGGGATTATCCTCGATTTTGCGCTGTGTGGCAATGCGCAAACCATGCTAATTCAAAACGTTGTCAGTACAGATCGAAAACGTCGTCAGCACAACTCAAAAACCTGGTCCGCGCAAATCCCCAAACAGGCAAATGCAATGGGAATGACCGCCTCAGGCCGCCACCTCGATGGCAATTTCCACTTCGGGTTTGCGCGCTGCCAGCACCTTGTCGATACGCATGCCATCAAGATCGACAATCTCGAAGGTCCAGTCTTCCCACTCGCATTTGTCGGCAGTCTGCGGCAGTTTGCCAAGCAACAGCATCACCATGCCGGAAAGCGTGTTGTAACGTCCGCGTTCCTCCTCCGGGACCGCAGCAATGCCAAGCCGGTCCTTGAGTTCGGGGATGGGAATCAAGCCATCGAGCAGCCAGGAACCGTCGTCGCGCTGCACGGCCCAGGAATCTTCGGCGCGGTGCGTTTTGAACTCGCCGGTGATGGCTTCCATCACATCCTGCAAGGTGACGATGCCTTGCACTTCGCCGTATTCATCGACGATGAACGCCATCTGCACACCGGAGTTGCGGAATTCTTCCAGCAGGCCCATGCCTGTCAGCGACTCCGGCACAAACACGGCCGGCTGCAACTGGCCATCGAGATTGGGCTGTTCGCCGCGCAGGGTCTGCGCCAGCATCTGGCGCGCGTTGGCAATGCCGATGATCTTGTCCCAGCCGCCACGCACGACGGGAAACCGCGAATGTGGCGCGCCTTCGAAGCGCTTCAGGTTGATGTCGAGGCTTTCGTCGGCATCGAAGTAGACGACTTCACTGCGCGGCACCATGAACGAGGCAATCTGCCGGTCGTCCAGACGGAACACATTGCGCACCATTTGGTGTTCATGATGTTCGATGATGCCGGCGTCCGACCCTTCCTCGAGCATCATGTGCAGTTCTTCTTCCGTCATTGCTTGACGGCCGGTATCCTTGACGCCCATGGCGCGCAGTACCAATTCGGTGGAACCCGACAGCAGCTTGACGAAGGGCTTGGCGGTGATGGCCAGCACCGACATCGGACGCGACACCAGGCGCGCAATGATTTCCGGACTGATCTGGCCCAGGCGCTTGGGAACCAGTTCACCCAGCACGATGGAAAAATAGGTGATGGTGACGACCACCAGGCCGGTGGCGACATAGCCGGAGGCATCGACATGCATCCCTTGCGTCTGCAGCCAGAGTGCAAACGGCTTGGCCAGCGTCGATTCACCGACAATACCATTGAGTACGCCGATCGAGGTGATGCCGATCTGGATGGTGGAGAGGAATTTGTTCGGATCTGCACCCAGCTGCAAGGCAGCTTTGGCAGCACCGTCGCCGGCATCAGCCAGCTTTTGCAAACGCACCTTGCGCGCTGTCATCAGCGCAATCTCGGACATGGCAAACAAGCCGTTGATGACGACCAGTCCAAGCAGTAAGGCTATCTCCATTGCGGTGAGCGCCCTGATGCGCTCCGGAATTAATCATTGGCATATTCTACAGGTTCCATAAACCCTGAGGCCACGCATTGCGCGTCAGGCCGGGGTGCAATGGCCCGGAATCGATTCTGCTTGAGAGCCGACAAAGGAATTCGGCAATCGAACCTGGCCGACCCGCACTGGATATCTCCGGGTTCGGCTGCCGGGCGCAATGTGTGAAGGTGTGGACGAAACGCTGGACGCCAGCGCCTTGCCATGGCGCTGGCAACCAGGTTCTGGCTCAGGTTCTGGCTCAGCTGAATCCGGATTGCAGGACTGTCAATTCCGGTCCAGCCGTAGCCGGATTTCAGGAAGCGCTGGTCGAATACGCCGGCTCGCCATGGGTAGAGAGCACATCGTCGCGGTGGAAAGGCAACTCCAGGCCCTGGGCCGGATCGACTATCGCCTCGATCTCGATCACCGGGGCACCGGAGCCGACGCCGCCGAACACGGTGGCAAACGATGCATCGGCAGCATCGCGGCCGGTACCGAGGCGCACCAGGCCCATCGGTGGCGACACGCCGCTTGGATCGAAGGTGTACCAGCGTCCACTGAGCATGACTTCCACATAGGCGTGGAAATCGGTCGGTCCCAGCTTTGGATCGGCGCCATAATCAATGCCGGAAACGAAGCGCGCCGGAATGTTCATGGTGCGGCACAAGGCAATCATCAAATGGGCAAAGTCGCGGCATACGCCCGCTTGCTCGATGATGGTATCGACGGCCGATGTGCTGCCATTGGAACTGCCGGACATGAATTTGGTCCGGCTGCGGCACCAGTCCTGGATTGCCTTGACGCGCGAATAGCCCGGTTCCATGTTGCCGAACTCGGTGAAGGCGAACTTGTTGAGGCGGTCGGACTGGCAGTACCGGCTTGGATAGATGTAGGGCAGGGCCGACAGCGGCAGGCTGGCAATGGCCATCTCTTCGAGTTTTCCACCTTCCTCGACATGGTGGTCGATGTCGACCGTGGCTTCATAACGGACCGTCAACGGGCCGTTGTTGCCGCGCAGACGCATGAAGCGGGTGCCGTAGGTCGGGTCGGTATAGACTTCGGTGGCCAGGTTCTGGCTGGTGGTCAGCTTTTCGCTGAGCACTTTCTGGCGCCGGGTTTCGGCGGCATGGATGTTGAAAATGAAGTCGGCGGCATCGTCATAGATGTAATAACCGAGTTCGATGGAGAATTTGAGCCTGACCATGATAGGTTTTTCCGTATGCGTTATGTATCGTCCCGGTCCGTGGCGGTTGGCGGATGACCCGGCGCGATGAAGGGTTGTGTGCTGTTACAGCTGCAGAGTCTGATATTGAAGTAAAAATCGCAGCAAAGAGCACATGCAGAAACAGGCAGCCGCTGAACTGGCGTGTTTTGCCCGATTTTCAAACCGGACCGGTATGATGGCCCTCTTCGATAATGCATTATCCGCTGAACCGGGACTTAAATCAGTACGCTGGCTAACATATTTTTTTGATAAGTAAATTACCGGCGCCCGGGCACCCGTTCCAACCGGCAGCTGCTGGCAGGGTGCAGGTACAAATTGTGCACGCCTTGACTTCGGGTCTGGCAAATCCCCCGCTGCGCGCACTCTAACAATGCAATAATCGATGCGATAAAATCAATCCAGCCCGGCCCCACGACAGAAAGGCATTACCATGGCGATTCGAGTCGCGCTGCATCACAAGACCAGTTACAAATATGACCGCCTGGTCAACCTGTCCCCCCATGAAGTACGTTTGCGTCCGGCCGCCCATGCGCGCACGCCGATCCTGTCGTACTCGTTGACCGTTGCGCCCGAGCAGCACTTTGTCAACTGGCAGCAAGACCCGTACGGCAATTACATTGCTCGATTCGTTTTCCCGGAACGTTCGGATGTACTGGAGTTCACCGTCGACCTGGTGGCCGACATGACGGTCATCAACCCATTCGATTTTTTTGTCGAGAAGTATGCGGAGACCTTTCCGTTCAAGTATTCGGAGCAGCAGGAAGCCGAGCTGGGCGCCTATCTGAGTGCCGAGCCGGCCGGGCCGCTGCAGGCCGAATGGACTGAACGCGCACGGCGCGAGCTGACCGACGGCGGCAGCAAGCCGGTCGGCATTGCCGATTACCTGGTGGCGGTGAACCAGCGTCTGCAGAAAGACATTGCCTATCTGGTGCGCATGGAGCCTGGTGTGCAAACCCCGGAGCAGACCCTGGGCAACCGTTCCGGCTCCTGCCGCGACAGTGGCTGGTTGCTGGTGCAGATCATGCGCCACATGGGTTTGGCGGCGCGGTTTGTCAGCGGTTACCTGATCCAGCTGGTAGCAGATGTGAAATCGCTCGACGGCCCGAGCGGCACCGCGGTCGACTTCACCGATCTGCATGCCTGGGCCGAAGTGTATGTGCCTGGCGCCGGGTGGATCGGACTGGACCCGACTTCCGGCATGCTCACCGGCGAAGGCCATATTCCGCTGGCCTGCACCGCAGTGCCCTCATCGGCTGCGCCGGTCTCGGGTTTCACCGACAAGGCAGGCGTCGAGTTTTTCCATGAAATGCGCATTACCCGGATTCACGAAGATCCGCGCGTGACCAAGCCGTATGCGGAAGCCGACTGGCTGGCCATCGATGCCCTCGGTGAACAGGTCGACCGCGACCTGCTGCGCCAGGATGTACGCCTGACCCAGGGTGGCGAGCCGACCTTCGTGTCGATCGACGACATGGACGGTCCGGAATGGAATACGCTGGCCCACGGCGACAAGAAGCGCGAGCTGGCCGGCAAACTGGCACAACGCTTGAAGGAGCGCTTTGCCGATGGCGGCATGATGCATTATGGCCAGGGTAAATGGTATCCGGGCGAGCCACTGCCGCGCTGGGCACTGAACATGTTCTGGCGTAACGATGGCGTGCCGGTCTGGCGCAACGCCGCCCTGTTCGCACGGGAAGACCAGGATGACGGCTATTGCGCTGCGGCCGCCGAACGCTTTGCCCAGGCCCTGACGGCGCGCCTGGGCTTGCCGGCGGCCAGCCTGATCCCCGCTTATGAAGATGTCCTGCAGCTGGCCCAGCTTGAAGAACGGCTGCCGCAGAATGTCGATCCGCTCAAGGCCGAGTTGAAGGATTCGGAACAGCGTCGGCGCCTGGCGCGGCTGTTGGCCCAGGGGCTGGGCGAAGTGGTCGGCCATGTGCTGCCCTTGAAGCCGGTGAAGGCAAAACACGATCCGGCCAAACTGGTCACCAATGCCACCGCCTGGAGCACCAGCAAATGGCCGCTCAAGCGCGAGCATCTGTATCTGATTGGCGGCGAATCGCCGATGGGCCTGCGCCTGCCGCTCGATACGCTGCCATGGGTCTTGCCTGATGCAATGGAGCCGGACTTCGATGTCGATCCGTTTGCGCCGCGCGAAGCCCTGATGCCGGAAACCTCGATCGAGGCCGCCCGGCTCGCTGCCGGCAGGAGCGACGAACAAAAAAAGGCCGATGCCCAAGCCGAGGCCGCTGCCTTTGCCGAAGAGCCGCGCGACCCGGAACTGACATTGCCACGCGACGTCATCCATACCGCACTGGTGGTACAGGTGCGCAAAGGCCGCCTGCATGTGTTCCTGCCGCCGCTGAAATACATCAACGATTATCTGTCGCTGGTCAGCACCATCGAAGACACGGCAGCCAGCCTGGAAATGCGGCTCTGGCTCGAAGGCTACCCGCCACCGCGCGACGCCCGTGTGCAAATGCTCAGCGTCACACCGGACCCGGGCGTCATCGAAGTCAATGTACACCCGTCTTCTTCCTGGCGCGAGCTGGTCAGCAAGACCACCATCCTCTATGAGGAAGCGCGCCTGGCGCGCCTGGGCACCGAAAAATTCATGCTCGACGGCCGTCATACCGGCACCGGCGGCGGCAACCATGCCACGCTGGGCGGTGCCACCGCCGCCGACAGTCCGATGCTGCGGCGCCCCGATGTCCTGAAAAGCCTGATCACGTATTGGCAAAACCATCCTGCGCTGTCGTATCTGTTTTCCGGCACCTTCATCGGCCCGACCAGCCAGGCACCGCGCGTGGATGAGGCGCGCGACGACAACCTGTACGAGCTCGGCATTGCGTTCGAACAGATGGAGCAGGTCTTGCCCACCACTGCCGAGAGCGAGCGGCCGTGGCTGGTGGACCGGTTGTTGCGCAACCTGCTGGTCGACCTGACCGGCAACACCCACCGCTCGGAATTTTCCATCGACAAGCTGTATTCACCTGACGGACCGACCGGCCGCCTGGGCCTGGTCGAATTCCGCGCCTTCGAAATGCCGCCGCACGAGCGCATGAGCCTGCTGCAGATGTTGCTGCTGCGTGCGCTGGTGGCGCGCTTCTGGCGCGAGCCGTACCAGGGCAAGCTGGTGCCGTGGGGGACCGGACTGCATGACCGCTGGATGTTGCCGCATTTCGTGGCCCAGGATATCGGCGACGTCGTCAAGGACTTGCGCCAGTCGGGGTATGCCTTTGAAGAAAGCTGGTTTGCACCGTTTGTCGAATTCCGCTTCCCGCGCTATGGCACGGTCGTCTACGAAGGCGTGGAACTGGAGCTGCGCCAGGCGATCGAACCATGGAATGTGCTGGGCGAGGAAGTCAGCAGCGGTGGCACCGCGCGCTACGTCGATTCATCGGTCGAGCGCATGCAGTTGCGTGTGCGCGGCCTGACCGACAGCCGCCATGTGGTGACCTGCAACGGCCGTCCATTGCCGCTGCACGCCACCGGCGTCGCTGGTGAACAGGTGGCAGGGGTGCGGTTTCGGGCCTGGAGTCCCTGGTCGGCGCTGCATCCGACCATCGGCGTGCATGCCCCGCTGACCTTCGATATCGTCGATACCTGGAGCGCTCGCTCCATCGGCGGCTGCGTGTATCACGTTGTCCACCCTGGTGGCCGCAGCTACGACGGCTTCCCGGTCAATGCCAATGAAGCCGAGGCGCGCCGCTTTGCCCGGTTTACCAGTCACGGGCATACACCGGGTGCCATGACTGTTGCGCGGGAAGCCTTGAATCCGGCTTTTCCATTCACTTTGGACTTGCGCACACAGCCCCGGGTTTGAGAAGATGGATAAAAGTTGCGCTGGAGTATGAACAGCCAAGGCGAGCTGCCTCGCCTCGCCGGTTCGAGGCAACAGGTAGCAGGAGCAGTTGAAGGAAGATGATGGAAGTAATTGCCAGGCATGCCACGTGGTGGTAACACATGGCGGTGCCCGGCAAGCGCTACAACAACGCCATGCAGTTGCATGGAGATCAACGGCGCGACCGAATTTCTGAGATTGATCCGATGACGATGCATCCGCTTCTGACGCACTATCCGGCTGCCGAGCGCCGTTACGATGAAATGTTTGAAGTGGGGGCCACACCACGCCCGCACTGGAAGGCTTTGCTCGCCCAGCTCGAGCGAGAGCCGGCCGACGAAATGCGCCGGCGCGTCGAAGCCATCGAGCGCCAGGTGCGCGAAAGCGGTGTCACCTACAACATCTATGCCGACCCCGAAGGCGAACAGCGCACCTGGGATCTGTCGGGTTTGCCGTTCATCCTGCCAGCTTCGGAATGGGCCGGCATCGAGGAAGCAGTCAAGCAGCGCGCCACGCTGCTCAACAAAATCCTGCGCGACGTCTACGGTGCTCAAAAGATGCTGCATGAGGGCCTGTTGCCGGCGGCACTCATCCATGGCAATGGCAGCTTCCTGCGCGCCTGCCATGGCTTGCGCCAGCCGAATGATGTCGCCCTGCATTTCTACGCCGTCGACCTGGCGCGCGCGCCGAATGGACGCTGGTGGGTGCAGTCCGACCGCACCCAGGCACCTTCCGGTGCCGGTTATGCGCTGGAGAACCGCAGCGTGATGTCACGCGCCTTTCCAGAGCTGTACCGCGACATGAAAATCCAGCACCTGGCGAATTTTTTCGTCACGCTGCGCAACAGTCTCACCAACTGGGGCCGCGACTTTGCCAGCCGTCATGGCGAAAGCGGGGAACATGGCCCCGGCCTGCGCGATGGCGAACATCCCTTGATCGTGCTGCTCACGCCCGGTCCTTACAACGAAACCTATTACGAACAGACTTACTTGGCGCGCCATCTGGGTTTTCCGCTGGTCGAGGGCGGCGACCTGACGGTGCGCAATGGCATGGTCTGGCTCAAGACCGTGGCCGGGCCCCAGCGCGTGCATGTCATCCTGCGCCGGGTCGACGACGACTTTTGCGATCCGCTGGAATTGCGCTCCGAATCGCGCCTGGGCGTGGCCGGCCTGACGGACGCCGTGCGCCGCGGCAATGTCCTGGTCGCCAACAGCCTGGGTTCCAGCCTGCTGGAGTCAGGCGCGCTGCTGGGTTATCTGCCCAAGCTGTGCCGGCGTCTGCTCGACGAGCCCTTGAAGATGCCTTCCGTGGCCACCTGGTGGTGCGGTGAACCGGCGGCACTCAAGGAAGTCATCGGCCGCATCGATCAGTTGGTGATCAAGCCGGCCTTCCCGCAGCTGCGCAGTGCGCCGGTGTTTGGCCAGGACCTGGACCAGCAGGAGCGCGCCGCATTGATCAGCGCCATGCGCGCCGAGCCGCAGAATTACGTCGCCCAGGAAATGGTGCGTGTATCCCAGGCGCCGGTCTGGCGCAAGGGCGATGCCGCTGGCCTGGATGCCTCGGCCGTGAGCCTGCGGGTGTTTGCCTGCGCCACACCGAACGGCTATGTGGTCATGCCGGGCGGCCTTACCCGGGTTGCCACCGGTTTCGATGCCCGGGTGACGTCGATGCAGCAGGGCGGCGCCAGCCAGGACACCTGGGTGCAGCAAAATGGCCGCGCCTCTGCTGCGGTACCGTTGCTGCGTGCCACCGACAGCCAGAGCCTGGTGCGTACCGATACCCATCTGTCGTCGCGTTCGGTGGAAAACCTGTTCTGGTTCGGCCGCTATGCCGAACGCTGCGACAACGTCACGCGGCTCATGCGTGCCGCCCTCGAAATCCTGCTCAACATTACGCCTGAATACCGCGGCGGCGAGTGGCCCACGGTGCAGGGCCTGTGCCACTGGTTCGGGCTCATCGAGAACGAGAATGACGATGACGTCGAGGCCAGCGCCGACCCGATCATGACCGATACGCAGTTTGGCGCTGCGCTCATGCATGCGGTGGCGGCACCGAGCGGCCCCGGCCTGGCGCGCCACCTGCAGCAGCTATTCAACGTCGCCGGCCACTTGCGCGAGCGGCTGTCGATGGACAACTGGCACACGCTCAATCATGTGGTGCAGCGCCATGCCCGCCTGGGTGAACATCCGACTTTGGCAGACGCCATGGCAACCCTCAACGAAACCGCTGCCTCGCTCATGGCGCTGTCGGGTTTTGCGCTG
>JBPBPY010000150.1:0-9389 GCA_050954505.1 Janthinobacterium lividum | reverse complement strand
GGCAAGGCCCCAGTGACAGCCTTGCCATGCTCTCGCCGGCACCGCCATGACCGGCTTTCTTTTCCTGCAGATGCCGATTTCCTGCCATCGGTGCAGCACAAACTTCCGGAACCTCCCTTCCTATCCGGGTTACTCATCAACAGGTGGGCAGTTTTGCCTGCCTTCCCGGCGCAGCACCGGCACGCCTGCCTCGGGATGCGCCGGTGCGCTCGCCGGCTGGTGGCCAACGAAGCCACGCAGCCGCGCAGCCGCGCGGCCGGGCTGGAGCGGGTGCTGACATGGGGCGGAGCGGATCGTGGCGCTGGAACAGTACAAGCAGATCATCGATGAGTTTTGCGACCTGGCCGATATCGACGATGTGGCCAGTGTCTTCGAAACCGGATTGCTGAAAGTCGGCGAGACGCCGGTGCGCATCGAATATCTGCAATCGCTCGATCTGTGCCGTCTGTCGATCGACCTGGGCATGCCGTTGGCGGGCTACCAGCCCGGCTTGTACCGGCTGATGCTGGAATCGAATTTCAGCCACATCGGCGAAACACTGTCGACCTTGACCATTGAACCGTCTTCGGGCCATGCGGTGCTGGTGGTGCATGTGCCGCTGGCCCGTCTGCAAAGCGACTTGCCATTGGGGTTTCTGCTCGGTGAACAGCTCGACCCGATTGTGGAAGCCTGGCATGCATTGATCCTCCAGGTCGATGAAGAATCCAGTCTGCACTGCGCACAGGCAGGGCAGCCGGACGGACTGGAACGCTATATCTGAGCAGTGGTGCCATGAGCGACTTGAAAGGTTCCGCTGTCTGCCGGGCGGCATTGCCGGCGCAGGCTGCTGCATCGATGCCAGCATTACCGCGTTCGTCGGCCCCTGCCTCGCTGCCACCACCGCCGCCTGCTTTCCCGGCGCCGACGACCTCGCCATCTTCGGTGCACCCCGGCGCGCTGCCGATGCCGTCCTGCTCCGATGCCATGCAAGGCACGGCGCCAGCAGGGGCTGCCGGACCCGTCATCACCGTCCTCGACGCTGCGCATTCGAATGTCCTGTTGCTGGCTGACGATGCCGCCACTGCGCAGCCGCAGCCCAGCTGGAACACTGCAAGCGCGCGCAGGGAGTTGCTCGACCGGCAGAGCGAGAGCTTGAGACTGGCATTCGAACAGGTGCATGCAAGACTGCAGCAGTTGTTTCCGGGCCGGGAATTTGCCACCGTCTTGCCTGCCGCGAAGCCGTGCGGCGGGTTGTCCGGCAAGTCCTTGGGCGCCGTCGATGAAGGCAACGACGCTGAGACGGCCGAAAAAGCCAGCGGCGGCGTCACTGCGCAATCGAAGACGGCAGCAGATCGCGCAAGCGGCGCATTTGCGGCAACCGATATGAAAATACCAGGCCAGCCGTCCATCTCGGCGCATCTGGGCGCCAGCACGGCAACAGATTTTGCAGCGGGACTGCTGGAGCAAACCGGCCCGCTTGGCGCAGCGGCCATGCCGCCGGCGCTAAGTGCCGCCGAAATCGAACAGCGCATGCCCCGCGATGTCAGTGAAAAGCTGGCTGCGCTGTTCCAGCATGCCAGCCGCGCGATCCGCCAGTTCCTCACCGGCCGCGCGAGCAGGAAGAATCTGATCGAGGATCCGCAAAAAGCGGGCCTCCAGGCTCTCTCCGGACTGGCCTCGGCCGCCAAGACCGGCCTCGGCATGGCAAAGCTGGCGCAGGCACCTTTGGTCAAGGAAGCCGGTGCCGCCGCCGGTATCGGCACCCTGCCACTGACGCTCGTCTCGGCAGCGCAAGGCGCGGTCGACCTGCTTGATGTGCAAGCGTCGCAGCGTCAATGCTGGCGTGAGCTGATGCGCCACTACGACCGCGCGGTGCGGTATTTCAACGCCGCTCAAGGTTCACGGCTTGCAGTGCAAAAGGGCGATGCCGATCATTACCGCATCTTTTCGCGGGTGCTGGGCAAACTGCCCGAATTCTCTGCCGGCGCCGCCGGCGCACTGCACCAGGCCAGGCTGGACTTTTCCCAGCGCGTGGGCACTTCGCTGAGCAATTCGGTGCTTGACAATGTCGCAGACATCGGTTCGCGCCTGCAGACTTTTACCCCTGTGGTCTGCAGTGCGCTGTCAGCCAGTGGCGGCGCGCTGAAGATCGTTGGCGGTGCACTCGACATTGCCGATGGCGTGAGCAAGATCGGCAGCAGCGCGCGGGCACGCAATCGTCTCGAAACCCGGCAACATGTTTTGGCAACACAAGTCGACGACTATCGGCAACGCCTCGATGTTGGCCAGCGGCGCTTGCTGGGAACCATTCGCCGTGCCATCACGCACCATCATGAGGGCGCGCTGAAACAGCTTGAATTCGACCGGCGCCTGGCGATCGCCAAGATCACCAGGGGGTGCGTTGCGGTGACGTTCGGCATGGCATTCCTGGGGCTGGGCATTGCAGCGGCGTTCGGGTTGGCTCTACCTCCGGTCGGCATAGTCCTCGGTGTGGCTGCAGCGGTTGCAACGACAATCTATTTTGCCTGCGCCGGGACACGCGCACACAAGCGTGGCCAGTACATCGTCCTTGCCGAAGCCCGGCAACACCAGGCTCATCAATTGCTGCGCGGTGCATCGCTGGCGCAAATGAGTTCGATGTACCTCGGTGAAATGGAAGAATACGTCGAGATTGCCGGCGGCGTTTTTCAGCCTCGGCTGGCCATTAGCGAGGCGCAGCTGGCCGACAATCTGTACTTTTCCTTGCATTTCATGGCCCGCGTGCTGGAAAACAAGCAGTTGCGCCGTCTGCAGATGGCCGACGATGAAAAGATCTTGCAGACAGTGCTGGCCGGCGCCACCCCTTCGAGACAGCAGCGGCTGGCATCCTGGCGAAGTGCTGCGCCCGTCGGCATTGCTGCAAGCGATGGCGCTGTCAATCCCGAGGATGCATTGCATGCGCAGCAGAGCATGCCGCACACGCTGGCTGACCAGCTCGCCGTCGAGCAGGTCATCACGGAACTCTTGCTCAGTTGCGGACTGAGCAGCCTTGACCTTGCTGCGTTGGAACAATCTGCCGAAGATGCACCGCAAGCAGAGCGCTTCGACGGCCTGATGCGCAATCTGGCTGAATCCCTTGGCCTGCAATTCGTTGAACAAGCGCCGCCGCTGGCACGCCCCGCGCCCACCACCGCACAGTAGACGTTTCGGGAAACCGTCACGACAGGTCTGCGGCGCCTTCCCGGTGGCGTGGTGGGCCGTACACCGATTCTTGACTGGGCGAAGCTGCGCGTCTCTGGTGGCCCTTGGTGCCTTGTTGGTGCCTTGTTGGTGATTTGTTGGTGATTTGTTTGTAAAGCGGACAGAACATCGCCATTTTTTCGGTTACTCACCTTTGGTAGTGGAAAAAATTTCAGCGCAAATTTCGTGAAGTACTTTTTTGTGAAAATTTGCGTTTGGGTGCCGCTGTGACGAAGGGAGGATCATGAACTTGTTGGGTCTTGTTTTGCCGGGCGATCACCATTCCAACCGTGCGTCCAGCCTGCGCAAATTGCTGCCGGATCACAAAGGCACGCCGTCAGTCCAGCACCAGCGCGGCAAGGGTACTTTCTCCAAGCCGGTGCGCATCATGACGCGAGGCGAAGCCTCCTGGCCTGCCTCGACCACATGCAGTACTTCCACCGAAACCAGCTTTGATGGCGAGGCAGCTGCATCGTCATCGATCGGAGACGACGACAAACAGCGTACGCTACGGGCCTTCGCCGGGCAGTCCTTGTTTTCGGCAGAGGACTGCGTGCGGCAGGGCAGCGACTGCCGCGGTAATCATGCAGGAAATGATTTCCGTGCCAGTGCCAATCACAGTGACAGTGACGGCGCCCGTGCGAATGCCAACGACAGCACCAGTGCGAATGCCAATGACAGCACCAGTGCCAGTGCCGGTGCCGGCGACAGTGCTGGTGCCCATGCCATTGCGAATGCCGCTGACATTTCCACTGCAAGGGCCATGGCGGGTCTAAGTGCCAGTGCACGCGTCGGCACCGTTGCTGCCGGCAATCTCATTTGCAGCGCCACTGAAGCAGCCGATGCCGCTGCGCTTTTGTTCGATGCAGCGCAAGCGTATGCGATGGAAAAAATCGCGGCAGCTTGCTCCAGGCGCATGGCAGCACACGACTGCACCGACACCGACACCGACTCCGGCAGCAGCCTCGCTCTGCGTCAAATCAGCGCCGGCATCGCAAGACCCACCGTCAGTCAAACCCTGCAAGCAGGCTTCAAACGTTTTACACAGAACATCAAACGACTATTTTCGATCAAGGATGCTTCCGCCAGCCTCTGGACTGCCAAACCATTGATCGGTTTCTACAGCACCTGCTGCGCGACTGCCGTCACCAAGACAGCTGGCAGCACGATGGCAGCGGCGGGGGCACAATCGCTGGCCTTCGATACGGGAATGAATGGTACCGGGCTGGGACTGGCCGTCGTCGAAGGCATCTTCGCCTGCCGCGATGCCATCGACATGGCTGGTGGCATTGCTACCGCCAAAGGCGCCTTGATCGAGCATTGCGAGGCGGCCCGGCGCTTTCGGCATCAGCGCCAGGATGCCAGTGCAGCAGATGCCCGAGCCTACCAGGCCTTCATGAGCGCGGCGCGCAAGATTCCGCGCCTGCAGCGCGACGCCCGCGATGCGCTGATGCGCACGCGCCTCTCGGTTGCGCGCGATACGGGCGCGTTTGTCGCCGGCGGTATCCTTGCCAATGCCAAGACCATTGGCGCTGCAGCCGGCACAATCGGTTCTGCAGCCAGCGCCGGGCTTTCGCTTGGCACCGGTGCCGCAGCCATGATTGCAGGCCCCATCGATATTGCCAGCGGCGTTTATGAATACCACGGCGCGCGGCGCCTGGTCGAGGCAACCGAGCAGCGACTTGCCCGCGGCAAGTGCTGGCACCAGGAAGGCGAGGCGCAAGCAGGCAGCTTGCGCAGCACGATGTTTTGTGGCTGGCAAGCCATGCAGGACCGCCTGCATAGCCAAGACAACCGGGCCAGCTTGTTTGGCATGGCGCGCATAGGCAAGGGTGCGCTGTCGTTTGGCATGGGGGCGGCGTCGGTTGGTGTCAGCGCCGCACTGCTGGCCGGCGCCAGCGTCGGGGTTGCCACGGCGGGCGTTGGATTGGCAGTGGGCGCCGGTGTGTTCGGGGTGCTGTTCCTGGCCTTCAGCGCCTACCGCCAGTATCGCAAATGGCGCACCGAGCATCGCTCGAAGCAGCGCCAGCGTCAGGCACAGGCGTTGATCAAGACTTGCACCACACAGGAGTTGGCCGGCATGTGCGAGCGCGGCGAACGTCGTCGTGTATTGATTGAAAGCCGCGGCCGCCTGCTCTATCAGGACGTGCAGCTGGCGCAGAATGAATATCTGGCACTTCATCTGCTGGCCGTGCGCATGGCGCAATTGGCCGTGTCCACCGAAGGCGGCATGCAGGATACGGCCCGGCAGGAGCTTGAAGGATTCATGGCCGTCATCGGTGTCGAACAGGCCGAGCTCGATGCCATCTTCATGCTGGCGCGTGAGGTAGCGCAAACGCAGCGTGTTGAATTCATCAAGAAACAGATTGCCAGCGCGTTCGGCGTGGTGTTTCGTACCGAACCGGATGGCCATGAACGCCCGCTGCCGCAGCAGGTGCTCACCGATGCGTGCATCGAATGGTTTGCGGAAATGGGCATCACAGTTCAGTCGTATGCCGGCAAACGCGATGTATTTGGCGACCAGCGGGACTTTCCTTTCGATATATTTCCGCAGATGGCACCGCGGCTCGAGGAACATTTTGGCGAGGAAGAATTCTTCGATGCAGTCAATGCGCTGGCGACTCGCCTGCAAATGCACCACCCAGGTGAGGACATGGCGGAGTGCAGGTTGGCAAACGCCCGCTTGCGTCTGCTCAACGATTTTGCCACATGGATGTACCGGCGCAACAGGGACGCAGCGATGGCATGATTGTGCAAGCGAATGTATCCATCCTGGTTCAGCGCTGTCATTCGGTTACGGTTGGAACGACAAAGCGTATCGAGGATTGAAGCGCCGACCCGAACGATGATTCAAGCTAAGATTCGAGCAAGGATTCGAGCAAAGATTTGAGTAAAGATTCGAGCAAGGATTCAAGCGGAGTTTCAGTCGAAGATTCAGGCCACCAGTCGGTCGCCGAATCAAGCAACAATTCGGGTGACGATTCAAGCAACATTCACGCAAGCGCCCGAAGCCGGGATTGCGTCACCAACGCGTCAAAACACAAAAGGCCCGCAGCAAGCTGCGAGCCTTTTATCCTGACAACCGATGCCAGTCCTGCGATGTCAGTCTTGCCGATTTGCCGCTGCGCCAGGCGCAACAGCAAACCGGCAACGGCCATTACATCATGCCGTCCATACCACCCATGCCGCCCATGCCGCCGCCCATGCCGCCAGCAGCTGCCTTGTCGTCGGCAGCTTCGGCAACCATGCACTCGGTCGTCAGGATCAGCGAAGCGATCGATGCCGCATTTTGCAATGCCGAACGTGTCACCTTGGCTGGATCGAGAACGCCCATCTGCACCATGTCGCCATAGGTACCGTCAGCAGCGTTGTAGCCATAGTTGCCGGTGCCTTCGAGAACCTTGGCCACGACAACCGACGCTTCTTCGCCGGCGTTCTGCACGATCATGCGCAGCGGCTCTTCCATGGCGCGCAGGACGATCTTGATGCCGGCGTCCTGGTCGGCATTGTCGCCCTTGACATTGATGTTGGCGCGAGCGCGCAGCAAGGCCACGCCGCCGCCAGGCACGATGCCTTCTTCGACTGCAGCGCGGGTTGCGTGCAATGCATCTTCAACGCGCGCCTTCTTTTCCTTCATTTCGACTTCGGTGGCAGCGCCAACCTTGATCACTGCAACGCCGCCGGCCAGCTTGGCAACACGTTCCTGCAATTTTTCACGGTCGTAGTCCGAGCTTGCTTCCTCGATCTGGGCACGGATCTGCAGTACGCGCGATTCGATCGCCGAGGCAGCACCGGCGCCATCGATGACGGTGGTGTTTTCCTTGCCGATTTCAATGCGCTTGGCTTGGCCGAGTTCTGCCAGCGTGACTTTTTCCAGCGTCAGGCCAACTTCTTCAGCGATGACCTGGCCACCCGAGAGGATGGCGATGTCTTCCAGCATGGCCTTGCGGCGGTCGCCGAAGCCTGGTGCCTTGACTGCGCAAGTCTTGAGGATGCCGCGGATGTTGTTGACCACCAGCGTTGCCAATGCTTCGCCTTCGATGTCTTCAGCAATGATCAGCAGTGGACGGCCAGCCTTGGCGACTTGTTCCAGCACCGGCAGCAGGTCGCGGATGTTGGAGATCTTCTTGTCGCACAGCAGGATGAACGGGTTTTCCAGGATCGCGGTTTGCTTGTCCGGATTGTTGATGAAGTACGGCGACAGGTAGCCGCGGTCGAACTGCATGCCTTCGACGATATCGAGTTCATCGTTGAGCGACTTGCCGTCTTCAACGGTGATGACGCCTTCCTTGCCGACTTTTTCCATTGCTTCGGCAATGCGCTCGCCGATCGAGTAGTCGCTGTTGGCCGAGATGGCGCCGACTTGTGCGATTTCCTTGGTTTCGGTGCAAGGCTTGGCGATCAGCTTGAGCTGTTCGATGGTGGCTGAAACAGCCTTGTCGATACCGCGCTTGAGATCCATCGGGTTCATGCCGGCAGCAACATACTTCATGCCTTCGCGCACGATGGCCTGGGCCAGCACGGTTGCCGTGGTGGTGCCGTCACCGGCGTTGTCGCTGGTACGGGAAGCAACTTCCTTGACCAGTTGCGCACCCATGTTCTGCAGGTTGTCCTTGAGTTCGATTTCCTTGGCAACCGAGACACCATCCTTGGTGACGGTCGGGGCGCCGAATGAACGCGCCAGCACGACGTTGCGGCCCTTTGGACCCAGGGTGACCTTGACGGCGTTGGCGAGAATGTTGACGCCTTCAACCATTTTTGCACGAGCGGCTTCGCCGAATACTACTTCTTTACCAGCCATATTAATACTCCTTGATTATTCGATTTGGATGTCAGGAATTACTTCTGGACGATCGCCATGATGTCTTCTTCACGCATCACGAGCAGTTCCTTGCCGTCGACTTTCACGGCTTGGCCGGAATATTTGCCGAACAGAACGCGATCGCCAACCTTGACGTCGAGGGGACGGACCTTGCCGTCTTCGAGGATCTTGCCGTTGCCGATTGCCAGCACCACACCTTGATCCGGCTTTTCAGCAGCGGCGTCAGGGATGATCAAACCGGAAGCGGTTTTGGTTTCCTGGTCGGAACGTTCTACGATAACGCGGTCATGCAAAGGACGCAGATCCATACAAACTCCTTCATTTTCAATAAGTTGTGATTGGTGACAGCAATTCGCGCAGCAAGTCGTGCAGCAAAAAGCAACCGGGTCATCCCACAGGTTGCGGCCTTGCGCCGAAAAATCTGAAGTAGCCAAAAGGATCGGGAGGGTTTGTTAGCACTCTCTCCCGACGAGTGCTAAGTATATGGGCGGTACAGGGCTTTTTCAAGGCTTGATATTCGGCATGACCGGGAATTCCCGGTTTGGGTTGCCGTGTTGCAAGGTCTGGCTCGTTGCTTGCCACCGAGCGCGTGGGTTGGCTGCGCATGGGATAATCGGCCACCGTGTTGACGAGCGTCCCATGCAAATTCTGAAGACTGTACGACCTGGCCGGCGTTCGCCGCGCCGCTTTCCGCTGCTTTGTTCCATGACGGTCCTGGTCTTTGCCAGCGCTGCGGCGATGGCGCAGCAACTGCCACCTGCGGTTTCTGCGGCATTTTCCCGTGCCGGCATTCCCGCCGGTGCAATTGGCGCCTGGGTACAGGAAATCGGCAGCGGCAGGATGGTAGTGGAAAGCAATTCTGCCATGCCGTTCAATCCAGCCTCGACCATGAAGCTGGTTACCACCGATGCCGCCCTGGAATTGCTTGGTCCGACCTACCGCTGGCGTACCGAAGTGCTGGCTGCCGGTGCCCAGAACGGCGATGTGCTCTCGGGTGACCTGGTTTTCAAGGGCGGTGGCGATCCCAAGCTGGTGCTGGAAAACTTCTGGCTGTTGCTGCGCCAGGTGCGAGCCAAGGGCATTCGCGAGATACAGGGTGATGTGCTGCTCGACCGCAGTGTGTTTGAACCGATGATCAACGATCCAGCCGCATTCGACGGCGATCCTCTGCGCCCGTACAACGCCGCCCCCGATGCCCTGCTGCTCAATTATGAAACCCTGACCTATCAATTTTCTCCCGATGGTGCACAGGGTGGCGTCAAGGTCGCGGTCGATCCACCGGTGACCGGGTTTGCGCTGACGCCACCGAGGCTGACAGCCGGGGAGTGCGGTGACTGGAAGGGCAAGCTGCGCCCCAGCTTCAACGGCG
>JBPBPY010000083.1:0-9407 GCA_050954505.1 Janthinobacterium lividum | reverse complement strand
ATTGTTCTCCTTCCGTTCCGCTCCTTTCTTCGTCTCGGTGGTTGGTTGAAAAGTCAGTTTTGGGCTTCTTTTCGGTAAATACACAAAATCCATTGCTAAAGTAACACAATCACTAAGACAACCTCTAATAGCTCAAACCATTTCTATACACTTTTATTGCTCTTTCTTATCTGTTTTCTTCGCTTCTTTCTTTATTATTTCTCTTGTTCGTCTGACGTTTACAAACAAGGACACTTGCTGACGTTGTGAACCATTGCAATTTCAAAGCTCCCCCTTCTTTCTCGCCTAAACAACAACTAAAAAAATGTCCAAAGCAACCACGAAATCCGTAAAGCTCACTTACAAAGGAGGAAAAGATATGAATCCATACGTGGAAGGAAACAGAGAGGGAAGTGAAAATGAACCTGATGAACTATTTGATGAGGATTCAAGCGAAGACGAGGCTTCAGACACAAATGATGTGAGTTTTTCGTCGTTCGACGAATTATATACTAATTGCTACATCGATAGATACTTCCCCCTTGCTCAAGCAGAACGCTGTTTGACATTATAGCGCAAGGTACAACTGCAGCCAAATCACAATTCTATCGACGTTATTGTCTTGCGTTCTACAGATTAGCTCGCACAAAGCTGTATAGGAATTTCTCCTATCTTGATGGCAACAATCGACAGGTTCGATGTACCTCGATAGGCACCATCGGGAGATGCTTCCCCGATGATGCAATCTATTACCGTCACCACTCTCATTTCTATAATCTAGTCGATTATGGTCGAATTATTAGTCTCTTGCATTCTAGTGAAAGATTCGAGCTCGATGAATTACCGAATAAGGAAGCACATATGAGGGCTCTCCGTCTATGCAAGGTTAGTGGATTTCACTAAGATTGAAAGCTATGACTTACTTTGATATTTAGCGCGACAATAGAGATCTCATTGCAGTCTGGAGTCGTGCGCTCGATGAATCTGCCGGTGGAGTCGTGGATACTATAAAATACGATGATATTGTAACTAATCCTGCTAGAAAGAGACCAGCCAAATTAGTCCGAGATATGGCTGCTATAATTGAAAGGATGTTAGAGCAGGCTCGTGATAATGTTATCCAGGTCGAGAATGTTGGACTCACTCGTGTCTTTTCACCGACTCAGCTTGAGGAGCATGAGCAATCGTTACGGCAGGTTCTAGGTGTTAATTATAATGACTGGAGTCTGATCAGAACCAGAAAGAGAAAGAGAGACTCTTCGGAAGAGAGTTGACTTCGCTAAGTCGAAATTTGATGACAAAAAATTTAGAGTTGCAAATGTAAGTCTATTTTTGTCACCCTCTTTTCAAGAACCTTCTAACACAATGACAAACCAGATCGAACCCAATGAATTCAATCAGCAAATAAGATCTGCCGCTGATAGCAAGTTCCCACCTCTCAAAAGGTTTAATTCACTCGAAGAGGCAAAGCAAGATATGCAAACTTTCGATACAGCCTATAGCCTCCGCACGATTGTAGACAGATTACAAAGAGGAACGCGAAAAAGAATTGTCGTATGCTTTGATAAGGAGTGTGAATTCAGAGTCTCATATAGCCGCACTTCGAAGCGTTTGTCACAGGAGTGGATGATTGTTGATAGCAATACTCAACATACATGTACGTATTGATGATAGCACAAATACAAAGATATACTAATACACCAAGCTTTAGGTTCAGCATCAAAGAATCCCATCCCTTCATTATCTCGTCATAGCCAACAAACAAGAGAGGGAACATCTAAAACAGCGACCTGTAAGATCATTTGGTATCACTACTCGCGCACTTGATCATGTATACCTGGAATCTAGTACTTATCATCTCAAAGGTATTTCCATATCAGAGCCAGCTTCTCGTGGGTTTTTGGGAGCAGGCCCTTCAAGCTGTAGCAAAGGATGCAAATCACATTTTCAAAGTACAGACAAGAAGCGAACAATCTGTAAGATTTCTTGTGCTCTCACATTGCAGCAGACTGATTGTCAACATAGTCACTGGTGTAGAAGTAATTCAGTCTCGGGCTCTCAAAAGGTCAATGAAACAAGTATTGGCTGAATCAAGATGGAATGATGGTGACATGATGGATGGTAAAGCTTTTGGCTAATGCACTTGGGTGACTACTGAGCACATTCTCAGATGAGACCTACGGAGAGCCAGCAAAGCGACGCAAGAAGAAGGAGCACCAGCCCAAGAATGCTTGGCAATCTTACCAATCAAAATCACTGCCGCAATTTCCTGTGAGTCCAGTATCGGAGAGTCAGAAGCGCGAGTGCCTACAAAACTTCGAAGACAAAGTTAATGTCAGCAACAATATTCGGAGAGCGTGTGCCGCTTGTGGTCAGCTGGAGACCAATACTGAGCAGCTTTCCATTGAGGCCTTACACAGTTTTCGAGAATATCTAAAGATCCCGGAGGTGTACGCGAACGTTCCTGCGGAGTTCTTCAGAATTGATAATGCTTTACTCAGTAGTATGATGCTGGAGCGAGAAGGATTTGACTACTCCGAAAGCCAAGAAGTAATCAGAGCTTACGTGTGCGGTACATGCTTTGGATACTTGAAGAGGAAGCAGACTCCTCCCTGTGCTTATGCAAACAACATGTGGGCACGGCCCACAGTATTGCCGGATTCACTGAGGTCGTTGACCTTCCTGGAGTGGAAATTACTTGCCCTTAGTAGACCTTCCGTTACAATTCTCCGCCTACAGTCTCACACAAATGACCCACAATCAAGACAAAGAGGATATACTGGAAGTTCAGTCAGTTATCCGCAGCCTGCTCTAGAAGTTCTCAAAGTTCTCCCAGTGAATCCGGAAGGCATCTGTGATTTCTTGAGAGTTACCTTTATTGGCACATCTTTTCCCGATCGAAAGCACACTGCTTCCTTGCTTGGTGTACGTCCCTCCGCCGTAAGAAGCGCCCTGCTTTGGCTTATCGAACACAATCCACTGTACAAGAATGTTGCTATCGATGAAGAAGCACTTCATCAGTACGAGAACGCTGATTTGGAAAAGTTGCTGATAGATCCACTCAGCAATTGCAACGCCTTTGACGGAGCTGAGCATATAGGCTATGCCCAGACTGCTGAACCACCCCTTGTAGGGTGTACAATTAGTAGCAATGGCATGATAGATACCAGTGGTGCTACCGACACCCACAACGATTTGACGTTTGGGGCTTTGGGAACTCAAAACCCGACAGTAGAGTTCCAAACAGGCGTGCCTCGACTATTCATGCCTCGAAGTGCTATTCCTCATAATGAATATGAAGACTCTGATCTATTTGCGAGATCCTATCCAGAGTTGTTTCCATTTGGTGTGGGCTATCCAGGAGCACCGCGTTCGATATCTGTGACACTTCAGACTCATCTGCAGGCCAACCTTTTGCATTGCAGCCGTGCTTATGGTAGACACTCGTGTTATATGTTTCATTACTGGAACATGCTTCAACGTCGGAAGTCCTGCGCCAAAGCAAGATTGCAAACAAGGCGAAAGGACTACCCAGCTGTGGTGGAATTGATCAATGATATCACAAAACAGGAGATTCAATTGGCGATCGGGAAACCCAAAGCTGAGATGTCGGCAAAGGTGAAAGTGCTTCTCGAGAAAGTTTTTTCCATTGGGATGGATGTGCCAGGTTCTTCTGTGTCTCTTCGCAAACGGCGCAAGGAGATTCAATCGTTGACTGTATTATATGGACCCCCACACTTTTTTATAACATTGAATCCCGCCGACATTCATAGCCCCTTAATGCTTAGTCTTGCCGGGGAGAAGTTCGATCTTTCTGATTTGTACTTCGATAAATCTAGTTACCGCAGCCGTATTGTGGCGTCTGACCCTGTGGCGCAAGCCCTTTATTTCGACTTGATTATTGAAGCTATTTTCTCGGAGCTATTGGGCTTTTCTAGGAAAGATGAAACGGGAGTACTTGGACCTACCGAAGCCTTCTTCGGTGTCTTCGAAAGCCAAGGAAGAGGCTCCCTTCACCTTCACTGTTTAGTCTGGTTAAAAGGAAGGCTTAATATACCTTTCTTGAAGGCTAAGATAATGGACGAAGACTTTCAGAAGCGTGTACTTGAGTACCTGGAGGATACTGTCAAGCTTGACATGAATGAAGAGCCGCCTCGATGGTCGGATTCCAATACGTTAGATGAGGAAATCAAAGTCATGACGCTTCAAATGTCTGACACTTCTAAGGTTGATTTGCAGAGCCAAGTCAGTGATTCCTTATCTGACATCTGGACGTCTCAATCCTCGAATTACGATCCTCCTTCCGACAGAACTCCTGATTCCCCAGACTGTAGAATGAGTTCCTTCGCATCATCATCGGAACAGTCAATGAGTGACTGTGAAACTTCGGAAATCGCAAGACCAAGGTAACTCATTGACATAAAACTTGTAAAAACATATTAAAACATACTTTCAGTAGTAGCATCAAGAAGGGTAACTTGCATCCTTCTTGCTTGGCTCTGGGTATCCACTCTCGCATGACCATGGATGAATATCGGCGAAGATGTTCTTTGAGGCTGGAACAATTGCTCCCTTGCTGTCAAAAGCATAAACACACACCCACTTGTTTCAAAAAAGGATCGCACTGTAGATTCTTGTTTCCTCGCCGATTATACACAGAGACGGTCGTACAGGCAGAGCCACTCAAAATTCTTCAGAAAAGGAATAACGCATTAGTCAACAATTACAACGATTTTGTTTTGCTTGCCCTCAAAGCTAATCATGATATACAGCCGCTGTTCACTTCTTTGTTGGAATCCATGTCGGCTATGTATTATATGACCAACTATGTAACGAAGACTGGTCCTTCCACCACCAATATGCTGTCCCTCATGGCTAGCGCAGCTTCAAATGCTCAGGAGGATTTCGCGACACTGGACCCCGTCAATCGTACCCGTCGGCTCATTCATCGATGCTACAACGTGGCCAGTAATACTGTGGAATTTTCGGCTGCACACATCGCTTCTATGGCGTTGGGCCTCGGCAAACAAGGAACTCATCTAACAAGCAACACATTCACACCGCTTTATACGAAGCAGTACTATGACTGGATATGCGGGAATAGCAAAGAGAAAGACGAAGATGATTTCGTTTCAGTGCCCCTCGATTGTCTCAATTCGTATGATGAGCAAAGTGATGAAGTCACAGCAGGCAATGCCAGGATTGACGATTTCCGATTCCGACCCACCGAACTTAGTGAGATGTGTTTGTATGAACATAGTATGTTCATGTATAATCGATCGGACATGCATATCGCTTCGGCATCAATGGAAGATCCACCCTTTGATCCTAAAAACCGGTCATCCAACAATAGTGTTCGTTATCAGTATATGTATGGTCACCCGAGAAGGGAGTCTGATAGTTCCAGCATGAGATTGTCGCCTCTTGTACCTCAGTTATTTGGTCCATCGATACCACATTCTGATACAGATGATCAGGAGACCTATTGCTCTAGAATACTCTGTTTATTCAAACCTTGGAGAACACAGCTTTGTTTGCTAGGTGATGCCCCGAACTGGACAACAGCGTTCCAACGATGGAAGGAGAGTGCACTCATTCCTCTCAGAATTCAGCAGTATATTGAGAATCTTGATGCATTGGTGAAAAGTAAAGAGGACAGAGACAGAGATATCAAGGATAGATACGAGTTGGAGCCCTCGAATTCGGTTACTGCAGATTCACTTATGTTTGGAGATTGTGCAACATCCAGCATAGACGACGAAGAGACCTTCGTGGAGGAGAGAACTCTCTTGAAAGATTTGTTTATGGATCCAATTGACAGCTACACTGAAGATGCACTAAGCTTTGGTGTAGATCGAGGTCTCTTCACATACGAAGATCCTATTCAGCAGCAGGAAATGAAGCACTGTATTATGCAAGCTACCGATCATTTTCCAAAGTTGGGAGACTCTCATAAGCAGATAACAAGTCATTGGAGAGTTGAACTCAAGGAACAACTCAAGCAAAAGAAGTTATCAGCTAGTCAAGATAATGAAGAGACTGGTCCGGTCCACCCTCAGATTCATTCAAGTTTGGAACATTTCCCCTATATTCAGCTCGAAGAAGACTTCGCTGTAAATCACCACCACGTTCAGACGCTCAGTGATCATTTCAAATTGAATGAAGAACAATCAAAATTCTTTCGTAATGGACTCGAATATGTTCTTGCTGTTGAAAGTAGCGTTCGCTTTGGAACACCATATCCCAAACAGCTTCTTATGACTGTGTTGGGTCCTGGAGGAACTGGGAAGAGCTACATTATTGCAGCTTTATTGAAATCACTGGAGATATATTCTCTGAGACATCGAGTGGTGGTCGCAGCCTACACTGGCACTGCTGCCAATAACATTGGAGGCAGTACTATACACTCATTATTAGGTATTACTGGCATGGAGAGTGAACAGACCGCTAGTCATACTGAAGGACTCCGAAGATCAAAGTCAAAGAAAGATTGGAAGGATGTTACGTTACTCATAATAGATGAAATATCAATGGTTGGAGCGAGATTCTTCCATGAAATTAGCGGAATGCTTGGAGTGGCAAAGGAGATGACAGATGGTGATTCCATATTCGGTGGAATTGGTTTAATATTGACTGGAGACTTCCTTCAACTTGAACCCATAATGGACGCCAGTCTTATGACACCATCTGCAGTAGAAAAAGGACTTTTAAGCGAAAGCAAGCTGAGAGATTTGTGTGATACCACTTTGCACGGTACTACTGGTAGTGATGCCGGTACATTGCTTAATTCGGAGCTGAATACGGAGACAAAACGAAAGAATGCTTGGGCTCAGCATCATGGAAGAATGCTTTGGAAAAGCATAGACACGGTTATTTTCTTGCATCGTCTTGTTAGACAGCAATCAGATCCGGTGTTTGGTGACCTACTTGGAAGACTTAGAGAAGGCAAACTTACCACTGATGATTATGCCCTACTAAATCACTGTGTTTTCAAGAATATATCTTGTCCTTCGTGGAGGGATGCTCCTTTCGTTGTCCTAAGAAATCGTCTCCGACAACAACTTAACAACAAGGCTGTCATGAGGTTTGCGGCAGACAGAAGGGTTCCTCTATATGCAATTGTTGCATCAGACAAAATAGCAGGGGTCTTACCCTCATTTTTCAAAGAAGAAAGATTGCTGTGCACTGAAGAGAAAACAGGGGGTATTTGTGGTTTACTATATCTTTGTGAAGGGGCACCAGTATCATTCACGAAGAATCAGTATGTCGAGCTGGGCATAACGAACGGAGCTTGCGCTAAAGTCAGTAGCATCTGTTTATCCACTGTTGATGTGGCTCAAGCTTCCAGTGCATTTGCTGCCATGCCTCACCGCCCAATAATATTGAAGGAGCTTCCTGAGTACATCATTCTAGATGTTCGTCAGCCAGATTCAGAAGTCAAACATGCTCCGCTAGCTAATTTGAAAGCTTTGGAAGTCCCAATTTTTCCTTCCAAAGCACCTGTGACCTTGCGAAAAACTATGGACGGAACAAAAATGCAGAAATCGTTTACTCGTACTGGATTTGCCCTGTGCCTTGGATTTGCCTTCACTGATTATAAAGTGCAAGGCAAATCATTGGACAAGATGATAGCTGATTTGGTTAAACCTCCCAGACATTCCAATAGTATCCATTCACTATATGTGATTCTGTCGAGAGTTAGGACTTTAGCTGGCCTAGCTGTTCTCCGCCCCTTTGCTCAAGCAGATATTCAGGCACAACTTTCAGCCAAATACACAAACGAAATGACTCGTCTGAAATCAATTTGCGATAAAAAATATATTTAATTCATATTACTGAAACATTACAAAACGAAGTATACGGCATTCACTTGCTCGCAGGAGGTGCGCTAATTGGCATGGAGCGGATACGTTTGGTAGGTCTAGCCTCAATGACAGGGGCTACATTGTGTCTTACTAAACTCTCCAGCCGATATCTGATGACAACATTTCCTTGAGAGCCTTTTCTACTCCCCTGAGCATCGTAAGGCATGTTGACAAAAGGGATGCAACAGAATTGGACCGTAATCATATCGCCTAGGGGTAGATGTTAGTTTCGAATGTAAGTTGAATGAAGGTGATAAAAGTAAAGAAAACTTTACCTTGTTCTAGATCTCTCAGCTCAAGTTTGGTATAGTATGACTTTCCGTCAACAACAGTACGTTGTCGAAGTACTGGCATGTAACTACCAGGTACCGCATCACTTGCTTCGGCTGAACAGAAGCAGTATTTTCCATTCGACAATTGCTCTGCTACCACCTTGTCAAGCTCAGACTGCTTCGCTGTATCCACTGGAGGCTTTCGACCAGGAAATGCAGCCTTTGGTGCGCAGACTGGAACAACTAATTTAATTTGACCTGGATTTTCTGAAGGTGAATAGTATTTGAGGTGTTCGAATCCAATTATTGGATCTCTCCTGATTTTATCCTCAAATTCCTTGCTGTCTCTAATCACTTCTCCAAGAACAGAGGTTCCGCCACCATCAATCAGAAATTGCCAGTAAGCCGATGATGGCTGTCGATCTTGCCATGAAAGTCGACTCACCGGCGATGACTTGACTCGCAAATTTCCGTATTCTGGAAAGTTGCCGTCCTCTGTTATCCAGCCCTTTTTAGATAGAAGTTAATTTGTGTCTTAGCTTCATTGTGCATTTTCTTACTGCAAAACCTCCAACTACAGTGACAATCAATTCTTCACCAGTCTTGCCATCCACCACCATCCAATTTGTATCTGGTCTTTCTCTAGCAGGAGTCGAAAGCTCAATCAACTTCGCTGAGTTCCAAAGAATTCCGGGCTGAATCTCAATTTCAGATTCACTGAGTTTAAGAATCTCTTCTTTGCTATCGAGAGTTTCTTGTTGAGGTGAACTTTCCTTTTTGTCTCTTTTAGTCATTATGAGTTATTTGAAGTGTGTCACAAGAAAGAGAAATCGAAAAAGTTCGACCTTTTGTACTTTGAATTGTGCCGCATAAAATTGCATAGAGAGTCCCAAAAAAATTCATTTTCATTTAATTTGTGAGCGCGTCACTGCAATGGGAAAATTACATTTCACATAACACCTGAATAGGTTTTCACCAGCAGTCAGGTATAATCAAAGCATTGGACATGCCTTGGAGAGTGCTGGTCACCAACGGTTGCGGGACTTATGAGCCGTCGCAGACAGTTATCTATGCTAATTGGTCAAATGAGCTGAGTATCAGATGTAATCAGGTCTCGTTACCACTTTCTTTAGAGCTATCCATTTCAAATTAACACATTCATTAACATTCAAATCAAGTTGATAGTTGAGCCCTCTTCCGCTCATAATTACATAGATCTACCAAGGAAGTTATATTGAGTGCTTCGAATTGATGTTGAAATAATCTGGTTTCTTACTTGACATGTGATACT
>JBPBPY010000065.1:0-9434 GCA_050954505.1 Janthinobacterium lividum | reverse complement strand
TTACAGTCCACTTTTGCCTACGCACCATGATCCCATATACGCACCACCGATCCAGGTCCGAAAGCATCAGACCACAGGCCGTTTGCGACGTTCAACGCGCCAACATGGCCTTTGTTCGGCCGCGCGCGTCATCGACGCCTGCCAGGTTGACCGCTGATAAACCGGCACCCGGCATTGTGGCAATGCCGCAGCGTGGCATCATGCCCATGCCCATGCCTGATGCGCCTCAGCTGCTGCGCAAGCTTCAGGAAGTCCAGGGAAGCCAGGACTTTCAACACACTCGAGAGAGCCGGCACGTGGTACAGGTACCCATACTGGCGTCTGTACCAACGTTGGTTACTGGTTCCGGTGCGGGCACGAGCGCGAGCGTCATCACAAGCACAATGACGAGTTCGAGTGGAAGCACAGTCCCAAGCTCGAGCCCATACACAGGAAGAGGCCTGGTTAGAAACACGCACGCGGATGAGGAAATTCGTCTTGAACTTGCTGACATCGACGCCAGCGTATCGGCAAGTTCTTACCGCAGCAAGCAAGGTAGCGCGGTCGCCTTCGTGATCGAACATGGTGAAGTCCATGCGCTGGAGCGGCTGCTGGACAAGGGCGTCAGTGCCAACACTTCTGCCAAAGGGCTGTCTGCATTGGGCACCGCAGCGCGATTGGGCAGGCTGGAAATGGTCAAGCTGCTGCACACGCGTGGTGCCAATATCGAGGGAGGCGGTGCAAGGCAAACGCCGCTGTTCCAGGCGATCCTGCATGACCATGCCGACGTGGTTAACTATCTTTTGCTGAAGGGCGCGCGCCACGGGACTGAACTGCATGACGGTTTCACGGCAATGATGGAAGCGGCACGATGTGGATCGGCCACCAGTGCCACGGTATTGTTGAATACCTTCGATCCTGATGCAAGCTGCCGTGAGCAGACCGCATTGCAGATCGCCATCGAGAAAAGGAAATTTGCAGTGGTGGACATCCTGCTGCCGAAATATTCGAGCTTGATGCCGGCCCTTTTCAAGCAAGCGTTGAAACAGAATCTGCCCGAGTTGGTACGCTCGCTGACATGCCTTGGATTTGTCTTTGACGCCAACGACCGGCGGGTGCAATACTTCCTGCGGCACGGTACACGAAAGATAACCGGGCTCTCAACCGCAGCAATGCTGCAGGTGCTGAGCGAAAACGGCGTGTCCTTGCAAGACTTGGACTGGCGCACGATTGGCGACCCCTTTGCTGCAGACCTGGTGCGTTTGCATACGATGGCGCCACCACAACGTTTGCACATGCCTTTGGGCCCATTGGTATTTCTGGCTCAGTGCGTGACGGCAATCGAATCGATCATCAACGTTCACATTAATCCTTTTATGGACCTGCTGCATGCAAGTGAGCTGGGACGTATCAACCTGAGGCGCTTGGTGGATTTGCCCACCTATATCAGGAATGGCAGCGCGGTCTGGAAGCCGCTTCAGTTTGACGGCAAGCCAATATCGCTGCATCAAAAGATGATGTTCTATGCAAGCATTTTGATGTGTCTGCGTGACAATGAAATTTACTGCAGACGGTATTACAAAATTTGTGGTTTGGATGGAGCAGCACTTGAACGTTTGACAGCGGCAGCGAATGCCGAGATGGTTTATCTCGCCGCTCAGGCCGAAGCCGCAATCCAGGCCTTGCTTGTCGAAGCCACGCTCAACCTGCTCGTTTATCAAAGCGAAACGTTGGCCAACGATCCGCATGCCGTGGTCGTTCCTGGCGCACTGGCGAGACAGTTGGCTGAAGTCGCAGGCTTGTGGCACCCGCTTGCCGCAGTCATCGATGCCAGCTTCGCTAGCGCCCTCAAGACCAGAACGCTGGATGAACGGCGAGGAAACTGCACAGCAAGAGAAGTGCCGCAATCAGTGCTCAAGCGTTGGGTGCATGAGTTCAATGGTTTGCTCAGGCGGCGGGAGTATCTGCAACCATTGTCTGCCGCAACTGCTGCAGGAGGCCAGGGCGCGCACATCGATTACTACTGCCAAACGCAGCTCGATATCGTCAAGGAATGTTTCGCCCGGTTGCTGGAGGACGAATCGGTATGAAGCCGGTATTGCAGGAAATGATGGAAAGCGAAGCCGCAATCAGCAATCACGAAGTAGCAAGCAGTCAGCCTTGAGCAACAAGCCGGCGAATGTCGGCTTGTTGTTTGACATAAGAAGAATTTTTCAAATCGTTTCCACCACCTCGTCCACGAAAACGCCAATTGCATTCGACCAGCCACAGCCGTGGATCGAGATGACGCAGTCGCCGAGCCAGACAGCAGCCGGCGACCTTGATCAGAAGTCCATCGAGGCCGAGAGCACGAATGTGCGTGGGTTGCCCAGGACCAGGTAGCCGTAATCGCTGCCGGCCGACGCCCAGTAGTTACGATTGGCCAGGTTTTCGATCTGGCCACGGACGGTGACGACATTCTTGCCGACATTGGTGACATAGCGCAGGCCGGCATCAAGGCGGGTCCATGATGGCAGGCGCTGGGTGTTGGCAGCATCGACAAACTGTTCGCCGGTGTACAGCGCGCGGCCACTCAAGGTCAGGCCGGCGACGCCTGGAATGGCCCATTCGGTGCCGACATTGGCCTGGAACTTTGGTGCGCCAATGACGTAATTGCCATTGGTAGTGCCACCGGTGTCACGCTGCTTGGCTTGCAGGAAGGTCATGCCGCCCAGGACTTTCAGGCTTTTCAATGGCTGGCCAAACATCGTCAGTTCGATGCCGCGGTTGCGCTGCTCGCCATTGACGCCAAAGGTGTTGTTGGAAACGAAGGCCAGTGGCTTGGCTGTGGTGAATACGGCGATGTCTGCACCATAGGTGCCGGCATCGTACTTGACACCGATTTCTTCCTGCTTGGTGCGGTAAGGGGCAAAGACTTCACCGATGTTGGTGATGTTGGTGCCGCTTGCCGTTGGTCCCTTGGCCAGGCCTTCGATGTAGTTGGCATATAGCGAGACATTCTTGCTGGCCTTGTAGACCACGCCGGCCATTGGCGTTACGCGGCTCTTGTCATATGAATCGTACTGCACGCCGCCCGCATAGCTGTAGGCATTTTGCTCGATCGATTGATAACGTGCACCGACGGTGATCAGCAGCGTGTCGTTGAGCAGCGACAGCGTGTCGCCCAAGCCGATGCTGTTGAGCTTGTACTGCGTGGTGATGTTGGGGTCGGACAGATTGCCGCCACCCACCGAGGTTATGGCCGGCTGGGCAAAGTTGGCGGCGTTGTACAGGTTGGTCGTCAGGCCCAGGTAATCGCTGGTGCCATAGGCATTCTTCGAATCCTGCTTGAAGGTCGAGGCAACCAGGCTCACGCTGTGGCCAACGGAACCGGTGCGGGCCTTGAAACGCAGGCCTGCTTCACCGGTGTAGGTTTCATCGTGACGGGCATTGTCGAAACGGTAGGTGCCGATGTCGCCGGCATTGTTGAGCACGGTCGGGTTGGCCAGGGAATTGTTTTCCTTGCCATCGCGTGCACCGGCAGCCACCCAGACGGTGGCATCGGGGGACAGGTCGAATTCACCGCGCACGGTGCCGAACACATCACGCTCGTTCGAGTAAGCCCATGGCTGGGAGAAATTCGACGATGCATCCGGTGCACGCGGCACGGCAATGCCGGAAGACAGCGAGACGCTTGGACGGGCCGAATCGAGTTTCTGATTCTGGTAGCCGAGGTCTGCCGAGAGGCGGTAATCGCGTCCGCGGGTATCCAGGCCAATCGACAGCACGCTCAGTTCACGTTTCTCGTTGTCGATGGCGGTGTCGCCGTCGCGGCGCACGGCATTGAAACGAATGCCGCTGGCATTGTCGGGGCCAAAGCGGCGCGCCAGGTCGGTGGCCAGATAAACGTTGCCGCCACTTTCCACACCGGCGGTGATTTGCGTCAGCGGTTCATTCGGTGCACGTTTTGGCAACAGGTTGACCGAGCCGCCCAGGCCGCTGCCGCCAGGCGCGGCACCATTGAGCAAGGCACTGGCGCCGCGCATGACTTCCACACGTTCAAGCAATTCGGTTGCCACGTACTGGCGTGGCAGCAAGCCATACAAACCGTTGTAGGCCATGTCGTCCGAGTACAGCGGGAAACCGCGGATGATGTACATTTCCTGATAGTTGCCGAAACCACGCGTGACCCGCACGGTAGGATCGTTGAGCAAGACATCGCCCACGCTGCGGGTTTGCTGGTCCTGCATCAGGCTTCGGGTGTAGGCCGTGCTGCTGACCGGTGAATCCATGCGGTCGGTATTTCCCAGCAAACCCAGACGGCCACCACGCGCCACCTGGCCACCTGCATAATCTGCCGGCAGGCCGGCAGCCGAAGCGTCGGCCGAGCTGGTCACATTGATCGTCGAGAGCGTCGCCGTCGACGGTGTCGCCGCCGTCTGGGCAAGGGCTGCGCCACTGAAGGCGAGCAAAATGGCGACACTGAGGGCCGTGCGGTGGAAATCTTGCGTGTGCATGGAAAAATGACCTTGGTTATAAAGGATGGAAAAGAAGCGGGTCGATCGGGCAGCGAACTGAAACGGGTGCATTGAAGCAGGGCCCATCAACTGCTGAGCTGGAAACTCATTCAATCTAAATGAGAATGGTTTGCATTATAATGATGGCATGTAAGAATGCAAAGAAATTTGGCACTGGCTGTAAAAATTACATGCATCCGTGTTCAACCTGGCGACATTTCCAGCGTCATTGTTGCGATCTTCATCTTTGCATGGCAGTTTGATGCCGTGATGAAGGACAACACCGCTGCCAATCCGACCAATCATCCTGACGATTAAGTTTCATGACGGCAAATACAACCCGCCTTTGGGCCTGGATCCACAAGTGGAGCAGCCTGGTCTGCACCTTGTTCATGCTGCTGCTGTGCCTGACCGGTTTGCCGCTGATCTTCCATCATGAAATCGACCATGCGCTGGGCGACGAAGTGCAGGCGCCGCAACTGCCGGCCACGGCAGGGCGCGCCAGCCTTGACAAGGTCACCGCCACTGCAATGGCGCGCTACCCCGGCAAGCGTCCCACCTTTGTTTCCCAGGAAGTCGATGACGACCGGGTCTGGTATGTCACGCTGTCCGACAGTCCGACTTCGGAAAACGACATGAAGCAGGTGGCCGTCGATGCGCGCAGCGGCCTGCCATTGGCGGAACCGAAGCTCGAAGGCGGCTTGATGAATTTTATCTTCCGTCTGCATGCCGATCTGTTCCTTGGATTGCCGGGCATGCTGTTTCTCGGTTTTATGGGCTTGCTGCTGATGGTTGCCATTGTTTCCGGTGTGGTGCTGTACTGGCCCTTCATGCGCAAACTGGAATTCGGCACGGTGCGGCGCACGCTCTCCGCACGCATCAAGTGGCTGGACTTTCACAACATGCTGGGAATTATCACGCTGGTGTGGGCTGCCGTGGTCACCTTCACCGGCATCATCAATACCCTGGCAGATCCGGTGATCAGCATCTGGCGCAATGGCGAAGTCAGTGCCATGACGGCGCCCTACAAGGGTTTGCCGGTACCGAAGAAATTTGGCTCGCTGCGGACGGCAGTGGATGCTGCCATGGCGCGAATGCCCGGCATGGCCGTCAAATTCATTGCCTTTCCCGGCACGACGTTTTCCAGTCCGCATCATTACGCCGTGTTCCTGCGTGGCGACGCACCACTGACGGCCAAGCTGCTGCAGCCGGTACTGGTCGATGCAGTAACCGGCAAGGTGACCGACAGCCGTCCCTTGCCGTGGTATGTCACCGCTTTGCTGCTGTCGCAGCCGCTGCACTTCGGTGATTACGGCGGCTTGCCCTTGAAGCTGCTCTGGGCCTTGCTCGACGTGGCGCTGATCGTGGTGCTCGGTAGCGGCATTTACCTGTGGCTCCGGCGCGGCTCGAAGATGGCGGCCAATCCGGTCCATGCCGTCAAGCCCGCCGCCACCGCTGCAGTTGCCATCACTGCCGCTGGCACGTCGCCACAAGGTCTCGGCGTTGCAGGAACCGCCATCCTGCGCCAGCCAGCAGCGCTGGCGCCTGTGAAAAAGAATGCGGGGCACAGCTCATGAGGCGCGGCAAGATGCTGGTCTGGCGATGGCCGATTCTGATTGGCGTGGCCACCATGCTTGGCTTGCTGGCAGCATTGATCGGCGACGGCATCTGGGATTGGCTTTCGGCCCTGCTGCTGGCCATTCCCGTGCTGCTGTGCGGTCTGTTTGCCTTCGGTCCAGGTCGCGGAAAAAAGCGCAGGCAAGCGCCTTGATCCGCACAAGCCAGGTGCTCGGCTGGTTTAGCCGCTGGCGGCTCAATCCTGCAAAAAACCGCTGCGATCCTGGATGTGCTCCTGCATGCCATCCGCAAAACCATGCAGGATGGTCAGCTGCCATCTCAGTAGCTGGTGAAAGATGTTTGCGAAAGTCGGCAAAAGCGTCTCGCAGCCAACTTCACGCAGGATTTCCGGATCGTCGATCCTCTCCTTGATCTTGCCAATAAAGCTGCGCTCCACATCGGCGCGCCGGGCGCGGGTCAGCAAGGCCTGGTGTTGATGGTAAGTAAGCTCTCCTGAGATGGTCAAAGGCGTGATTTGCTTGCCGCATTCGTCGATCGCATCGAGTGCACAGCGGATCAGGAACCTGGCGAAGCCATTGGTAAAGCCGGACTTGGCGGTGACCACCTCAAGCAGATTTGCCTCAAGGGTGGAACGGTCTGGCTGCTCGGCCAAGCTTTCATCCTCATCAAGAATCTTGTCCGCCAGCAGCCTGAAGCAATCGTCAATGATCTCGATATTGGTCAGGTAACGCGCCATGTCCTCTAGGCCATCTTGACCAAGTTTTTCCAGTGCAGCAATCTGGCGCTGCTCGGTCTTCAGCAGTGCAGCCACGGCATCGCGGCTGAAGCCCTCGGCAGGAATTGGATAACTGTTCATGTTCAACTTGAGGAAACTGTGCAGGTTGACCAGCATGATGGCCGTAAGGGCCTTGATCTGCTGCTCTTTCAAACCTGTCAAGACCGGGAATATTACAAACAGGATGGCTGTCGTCTTGATGCCAAACAGCGCTTCCCAAACACGGCTGCTGATATCGACATTGGCTGGCTGAAAAATGTCGTGTGGATAGCGATCGGCTACGTGGAAGTCGAAACTGCCGAGAAAGGGATCCGCTTTTCCCGGCATGAAGACCTTGTTGCGGAAGGGGAGTTTGGTTTCGCAGGTGGCGGGCGTAACGAATAGTTGTCCGTGATAGAAATCGCTGAAGCTGCGATAAGGCGTATTCGAAAACGGGCTAAGCGGGTCGGTTTGTGCATCGTTTTGCAGACGCTGGAAGATTGACCAATCCCTCGATGCATGGTCGGTGGAAAACCAGCGTAGCGATATGTCCCGATAACGGGCATTGGCCTGCTCCTTGAACCGGGTCAGGACAGGCAGGAAATCAACCCCGAGTTCGGCCAGGCAGCGCTCCATCGGCCCATTCCCGATTTTCAGCAAATCCAGCAGGACGCCGCACCGATCCAGCGACAACGATGCCATATCGGCGCCGGCGGCAGCCAGTTTCCTGAGGGCGCCTGCGTCCTTGCTCCTGACGGCGTTTTCCAGCGCTTCCAGCGATATGTCGACAGCAACGTCGATCACTGGCTGCGCGGCAATACCATCGATGCCTGGCACCGATGGTCTGCGTGAGCGCAGGCGTGGCGAGGCAGGTTGCGCAGCATTGCTTGGCAATCCGGCATTTTCCGACATGGGTAGCAAGGTGGGCCGATGGGCGTCGTCAGGCTGTACGATTGCAGGTGCTGCGGCGAAGACTGCACCGCGTGGCGGCCTGTAGACAGGCAAGGTATTGCCACGCTGCCCATTGGTTTGCGTTGTGTCGTCCAGATTGACTTGCAGCGTTTGCAGGTGAATGAACTCTGCGGGAGTTAGCGCCACGGCGCGCGATGATGGGTGAAGCCAAGCATTGATCGACCGGTCTGCCATGATAATTCCTTTTAAAAAAAACACTCGGCAAGTGAGCATTGAACAAGGTTGCGTTTCAGATCTGCCAGGGTTCTGGCAGCTGGCCTGGAACAGCGCGTTGATTCACCTCTTTCCCGACCCAGTCTGCTGCTAGCCGTTACGCTTTTCGATGCGCTCCTGCATGGCATCGATAAAGCCATGCAGCGTACCAAATTGCCATTGCATGAAACGGTGGAAAGTTTCTTCAAATCGCGGCGCGACCTGTTCGCCGGCGATTTCACGAAGTACTTCCTGGGCACCAATTTTTTCCTTCATCTTGTCGACCAGGACGCTCTCTGCCTTGGCGCGCCAGGTGTTGAACAGCAGTGACCGGTGCTGATCGCAAGTGAGGTTTGCCGGAATGTTCAGATTTGTCGGCTGCTTGCCAGAATCATCGATGGCATCGAGTGTGCAGCGGATCAAAAAAGCGGCGACACCGTTGGAAAAGCCTGACTTGGTCGTGACAACTTGCAGCAGACTTTTTTCCAGCGCAGCACGCCCTGGTTTTCCATCTTGAAGCGCATGTTCGTCATCATCGGGCACTGCCGCCAGCGCCAGGAAGCAATCATCGATGATGGTGATTTTCTCCAGATAGGTGGCAATTTCCGACAGGCCGTCATGGCCGAGCTGTTCCAGGCTCTTTCTCTGGCGCTGCTCGAGTTCGATCAGTTTGCTTGTCGCGTCCCGGCTGAAACCCAGGTGCTCCTGTACGTAGACCGCTGGGTCGCCTTTCATGTGGTCCTGCAGATTGGCCAGCATGCAGGCTGTCAGGGCCTTGATCTGCTGCGGCTTGATCCCTGTGCTCTTTCTGGTCATTGCAAAGTCGGTCGCCAGCGTTCTGATCTTAAACAAGGCCTCCGCGATGCGGCTGCTGATATCGCCGTTGTCTGACCGAAAAATAGTCGGTTCATGCTGGTACGTCCGCCTGAACTCGAAGCTGCCCACGAAGGCCGGATCGTCTTCCGGGCTGAACAACTCGTTACGCAGGGGCAAATGCTTTGCGGATGTGACGTCATCGAGGAACAATTTATCTGCATAAAAGGTACTGAAGCTTGCGCAAAGGCGATTGGAAAAAGGGCTCAGCACATCCGCTTCGGGATGTTTGATCAATTGCTGGTGAAGCAACCAGTCGCGCAAGGCAAAATCATTGGAAAACCAGTAAGCCGATACCTTTGCATAGTCTGACATGCGCTCATCCACCGTCCGATCCAGCGCTTCTTGGGATTTGAAGCGATCGGGGTGCGCTTGAAAGACTCTGCGCAAATCCTTCTCATGCTTTGCCATCCGCTGTGCGTCCAGGACAGGAACGAAATCAACACCGAGTTCGATCAGGCAGCGCTGCTTGTCCAGATCGGTTGATTTCAATACATCAAGCAAGATGCCAGACTTGTCGTTCGATAACGATGCCATCTGCGCGCCGGCCGCCGCCAGTTTCCTTACCTCGGAAAGATCGTGGCTCTTGA
>JBPBPY010000086.1:0-9491 GCA_050954505.1 Janthinobacterium lividum | reverse complement strand
CATCGTTTCCATCGACGAACAGCTTGAATGTACCTGGCGGCCACGTCAAACGCCAGCGCTTCATGCGCGAGTTCTCCCTCACACCCTCTGCCCTGTCACCGTTCCACACGGCACCCGCCAGCATTGCCGATGCCATCAGGCGTTCTTTCGCCAACCAGGACGGCCGAAGCCCCTGCATCATCGATATGGACACCATGGAGATTTCGGAACAATTCCGTAGCGAAGGTGCCAGTTCGCACACGGCGATGTACCTGAACGATGGCACCCATGATTGGCGCATCAAGTCAAATCACCATGGCCCGAGAGCCACCTTTCATGAAGTGTTCTCGGGTCAGCTGCAAGCCTGGCTGTTCCCCTCGAGCTATGTGCCGGAAATCAAATTCGGCAGCAATACCTCAGCGCTGGCAAAATTTGGCTACCCCGTCACCGGCAAATACATGGACGTCTGCGTCGCCTCGCGTGTGCTGCCTGGCTTCAAGGACTGGGGCGATTTCTTGCTGTATCAAAACATTCCGGTAGGTGAAGGCAAAACCGAGCGCTGGTGCCGGGCATTGGAAATCGTTTCACCCGGACTCAGGGAAAACTATCTGGGTCTGCTGAAAGAGTATGACAAGAACCGCCTGGCGCGCAATATTGAAGCCGAGAAGATTCTCGATGAAAAGCCTTACCTGAATCATTTGATCAAGAATTCAAAGACCGACATCAGTGTCCTCGAGCCGGGCTGGGTGGAGGCATTTGAACCTTTGCGGGTGCTGGACAAAAAAGCCCTGCTGTTGCAGGACAGGATGCTGGCGCTGCTGCCCGGGCAACTGAGCAAGGATTTGAGAAAAGCACTCTACGAAGCCGAAGCGATCATGAATGACGATTTCGAAAACCAGGCCAGGGCGAATGCAGGACCAGTTCTCTGGAACGGCGTGCTCATTGGTGCGACTGCAGTCGATGCCGGCGTCGGCGGCGCCAACGCCTTCGGTGGCCGCCAACTCAACACCGCCCCGGTGCTGAAGGACGATGCAACCGCAGAAGAACTGGAGCAGTTCCAGCAGGAGTGCGACGAGTATGCGCGTGCCATTGTAGCGACGATGCTGTTGCCTGCCAGGGTCGATGACCCCTACTTGACCGCAACGGACGACCATCAACATTACATGCAGGGTGAAATTCTCGACCCCAAGCGCGCCGACCTGGCCTATGTCTCCGGCAGTTTCGGCGTGATCGGAACCATGCCGAGATCCGCGTCCTATGCAGCCTTGATGAAGGACACCATTTCAGACGTCAACGCCTATGGCAAACGCCCTCCTGAAATGATTGCCACAGCCGTCCAGCTGTCGCGCGTCAAAAAATCCGACTTGCAGGCGTTTGTCCGGTCGATCTACCGACAGTGCGAGGAAAGCGATGACGCCAACATCCGCAGCATGATCGAACAGGTCAAGTCCAGCGGACATACCGAAGAAAAGCTGGTCGAGCTTTACATGGAACGCTTTACCAAGCTGGTCCAGCGCGCACGCCTGACGCCGATGGAAATGGGACCTGCCACCGTGTGATGGAACCAAAGCATGTGGCCAACCACTTATCGGCATTCAGACGAGAGGATGGCGCATGCAAAACACTTCTACCCAGGACAACTTGATCGATGCCTCTGCATTGCAGATGCAGTGGCGTGAAATCGGCCCGAAGACGTTTGCCAGCCACGCCGAGCATGTTGCCAACCTCGGCAGCCTGCAACCCGATGCCAGCATCGACGGCATTACCCTGTTCCTGCCGCCAAATGTCTACCATCCCGGCATTGGTTTGTCCTCGCGTTTCCTGGTCGATGCAGTACTGCCTGATGCTGTCCGGGGCAAGGTGCTTGACCTTGGATGCGGCAGCGGCTTTGTCGGCATCTCGGTCTACCGGCCTGGCGTCGATCTGGTGCTGGCCGACATTGCCGACGCGGCCCTGCAGAGCGCGCGCGAGAACCTGCGCCGCCTGGCCATACCAGGACAGGTGCTCGCCAGCGACTTGTTTTCCAGTTTCGAGGGGCAGCAATTTGACGCCATTCTGTTCAATCCTCCGCTGTTCGACAAGCAGGTTGAACATGCGGCTGAAATCGCCCTGTGCGACCCGGCAGGCGATTTGCTGAGCCGCTTCCTGCTTCAAGCGCCACACCACCTGAGTGCCAACGGTGCCATTTATTTTGTCGGCTCCAATCTGATGAACCAGCGCGCACTGCTGGACGGGCTGCAAGGCTATCACCACCAGATCATTTCGACCTCGTATTGCCGCATCTCCGAAGTCTGGCGCTGGGCCATCCGCGCGGCTCCGAAGCAGACGGCCAACGCGTTCCCGGGCGCGGCGCCGGGGTCGGCGCAGTTCATCATGTAGTGCGGGCACAAGACACAAGCCCACCGGACAAGCACCGGAAACCGGCACGACAGCGCCCCGGTACGACAAAACTCGCCGGTGCGCCGCTTTGCGCCTTGTCCATTCGATACATTTACCCTGTGCCAGTGATTTGTAGAGACCGGTCGGGTGGGTTATCATGCTTGCCGGAATGACTCTCCTACGGCACCTGCCACGCACGCATCGATGATTTCTTTGTCACCCGAGCACGAACATCTGCTGTCCTTCCTCAAGGGCGGCAGCGGCATGAGCGCCCGTATCCTCGCACACGACTGGTCAACGTCGCCATTGGGGCCACCGGAAACCTGGCCGCAACCGCTCAAGACGGCAGTCGGCATTTCGCTCAATGCGGGACATCCAATCTGCCTGGCCTGGGGCAAGGAACTGACCTTCCTCTACAACGATGCGTATGCGCCGGCCCTGGGTGCTCGGCATCCAGCCGCCTTGGGACAGCCGATTGCACAGGTCTGGCAGGAAATCTGGCAGGATATCGATCCCCTGGTCGCACGTGCACTGGCGGGCGAATCAATCTGGCTGGAAGACATGCACTTGGTAATGACCCGCAACGGTTATCCTGAAGACACTTGGTGGACGTTTTCCTACGGCCCTCTGCGCGATGAAACCGGCGCTGTTGCAGGCTTCATCGACATCTGCAATGACAGTACCGCCAAGGTGCTGTCCGAACGGCGTTTGACTGCCGAGCGGGACCGCCAGCGCTTTCGGGTTGAACTGGCTGACATGCTGCGCGGCCGTGCCAGTGTGGCAGACATCATGGATGTTGCCGCCGTTGCCACCGGCACCTACCTGAAGGTCGATCACGCGTGTTTCTACTTGCTCGATGCGGGGCACTTCGTCGTTACCAATGAGTGGCATACCGCCTCCAGCAGCAGCGCGATCGGCAGGCATCCGGTCAACGCGCTGGGCGACAGCGCCATGGTTGCCTCGTGGGCTGACAATCCCGTGCGGATCGACGACACCCGTGTCGTGCCGGGTACCGCTCTGCTGGCGCAGGCCGGCATGGCAGCCGTGCTCTCCACACCAGTGCACCGGGACTGCCGCTGGACCGGCGGCTTGCATGTCCATCAGTGCACGCCACGCTGCTGGAGCGACGACGAACTGGCGCTGCTGGCCGATGTCGCCGAGCGGGTATGGAATGCCATTGAGCGGCTGCATGCCGAGAGCAAGTTGCGCCATAGCGAAAACCGCCTGTCGGCCATTTTTTCCCAGGCTTCGGCAGGGATTGCGCAGGTGGACCTGCATGGCAAGTTCACTTCGGTGAATGACCATTACTGCGAGATGGTGGGTCGCTCGCGGCAGGAACTGATGTCGATGCGCATGCAGGACCTGACTCATCATGCGGACCTGAGCAACAACCTGGATCTTTTCGAGATCACCGCCAAAGGCGGGCCGCCGTTTGACATCGAAAAACGCTATCTTCGTCCGGACGGCTCGACGATCTGGGTCAGCAACCATGTAACGGCGGTGCGCCAGTCCGATGGCCAGGTGGTGTCGGTACTGGCCATTGCCGTCGACATCAGCGCGCGCAAGCAAACCGAAGAACAGTTACGCGAACTTAACGACACGCTGGAAGAACGGGTGGCCGAACGCTCGGCCGCCTTGCTGCTCTACGAAAATATCGTGCGCTCCGATGCAGCGCCGGTGTGTGCCTTCGACCACGATTGCCGGCTGATTGCCTTCAACCAGGCGCACAGCGACGAGTTTTTCCGCATCTATGGAAAACGCGTCAAGATGGGCGATATCTTTCCAGACCTGTTCCTGCCGGAGCAGCGTCAGATGATTGCCGGTTTCATGCGCCGCGCTTTGGCCGGCGAAGCCTTCACGGTGACCGAAAAATTCGGCGACCCGGACTTGATCAAGCCGTATTGGGAAGTTACCTACAACCCGTTGCGTGATGAGGCGGGAAACATCATCGCCGCCTTTCATCACGCTCTCGATATTTCGGCGCGCCTGCGTGCCGAAGCCGACCTGGCAGAAACGCAGGAAGCGCTGCGCCAGGCGCAGAAAATGGAAGCCGTCGGCCAACTCACCGGCGGGCTGGCGCATGATTTCAACAATTTGCTGGCTGGTATTTCCGGTTCGCTGGAAATCATCAAGGTGCGGCTGGCGCAGGGGCGCAGCAACGAATTGGCCAAATTCCTGGCGGCAGCCGAAGATGCCTCGCGGCGGGCAGCGGCATTGACCCATCGCCTGCTGGCGTTTTCGCGCCGCCAGACGCTCTCCCCGAAGGCAACCGACGTCAAGCATGTCGTCAATGGCATGGCTGACATGATCTCCAGGACAGTGGGTCCGTCCATTCATATCGAACTGGTCAACGACCCTGAATTGTGGGCTACGCTGATCGACCCCAGCCAGCTCGAAAACGCCATTCTCAACCTGTGTCTCAATGCGCGCGATGCCATGCCCAACGGCGGCACCATCACCATTGCCACGGCCAACCGCTCGCTCGAGCGCAAGGCAGCCAAACAACATGGCATCGAGCCCGGGCAGTATATCTCCTTGTGTGTCTATGACACCGGCATGGGCATGGCGCCCGACGTCATCAGCAAGGCCTTTGATCCATTTTTCACCACCAAGCCGATCGGTGCCGGCACCGGTCTCGGTCTGTCGATGATCTACGGCTTTGCCAAGCAATCGGGCGGCTCAGTGAATATCCAGTCGGAAGTGGGTGTCGGCTCGATGGTGTGCATCTATCTGCCGCGCCATGATGGCACCGTCCATCTTGCGCCGCAAAACATGGAGCTGGCCAATGCACCGCGGGGACTGGCTGGCGAAACCGTTCTGGTGGTAGACGATGAGCCGACCATCCGCATGCTGATGGGTGATGTGCTCAATGAACTCGGCTATCGCGCCATTGAAGCCGAAGATGGTGCAGCGGGTCTGCGACTGCTGAATTCAGGAATGCGCATCGACCTGGTGATCAGCGACGTCGGCCTGCCCGGTGGCATGAACGGCAGACAAATGGCAGATGCGGCGCGCGTCACGCGTGCCGACCTGAAGGTGCTGTTCATTACCGGCTACGCCGAACATACGGTTCTCAGCCACGGCCATCTGGAGCCGGGCATGCATGTGATGACCAAGCCGTTTACCATGGAAGCCATGGCCAGCCGGATACGGGAATTGATTCACGATTAGACGCCGGTGCGCCAGACTACCGCAGAGCAGAAGTCAGGACGACTGAAGCCGGCACGGCGCAGTTGCGGCACCAATCCATCGCCAAATTGCTTGGCATTGCCCGGCATGCTCGCCTGTGCGCCGCGCTGGAGATTGGCACCCGCTGCCGAATGCGCATGCTGGCAGCGTTCGCATGCCGGTTTGGACGGTCAATAGTCTTCCCGTTCACCAACGATCCACCTGCTTGCCAATCTGGCTGCATCGGCGCCGTGAAATGTCTTGATCGATGCCAGCGCGGCATTGCCTTTGGAATCGCTGGGATTGACGATGGCAACGGGATGAAAATTTGCATACTTCTTGAATTCTTTACAGCATTTCTTGAAGTCTTCGAGCGAATCGACATGGGACTCCAGTTGATAATCGAGCGGATAGCTGTCCGACCTCGCGTTGACGCGGGCCATGGCGTGAGCAAACGGTGCTGTAATCCAGTAGATTGTGGTTGGCAAGCCTGACTTGACTGCATCGCGAATGTTTTCATAGAAGGCGTTGTCATCGGTCAGGCATGCCGCGTCGCCGGTTTTCGACAGGAGCGGCGAAACATGCATCATGAGATAGCTTTTTCCGGCACCTGGACCACCAAGTGCCATCATGCTTTCCTTTATTACACGGTTCTTCAGAATGTAGGCATGCAGCTCATCGCGACATCGCCCTACCGGTTTGCCATTCCTGTTGAAACTGCGGATGTCATCGCTCGAAATATGTGGTCCGAACTTTTCCACGTATGCTTCGGGCGTGAATGCCGCAAGCGCTTCGGTCTTCGGGGACAATCGCAGTTGCTGCAGGCTGGCAGCCAGTTCGCCGGACAGGGCATTGTTTCCCGTTCCAGCACCGACCGAGGTTGGTGATACGGGTCGGTTGCGGGAAGTCTGTCCGGTTTGCTCATTGAAATAACAGGTTTTGTTCTGTGCATCCCGTGTCTCTTGCCAGCCTTTGGCAAGAGGCGGGGGTAACATGGAGGGAAGTGGCGTGGATGCAACCACTTCGCCATCCGCGTGAGAGCTTGCTTGGGCCGTGCTGCGCGGATGGCCTTGATTGGTCAGGAAGTGAACTCGTCTGGGCAGCATTGTTGCTCCTGCATTTTGTGATTGATTGCTGTATTTACCTGATGAGCTGGTCATGCCGAGAACGATGTAACAAGTATAAGTCGCGTGGATGCCGAACTGGTTCCATGCGCAGACGCCAACAGGCAGAGGGGCTTGAGCACTACCACTACCAACACCACAGGGTCTGAGAAATCCTGGTAATGCAAACGCTTGATTGAACCCGAAGAAGACAGGCGAGAATGAAGTTCCACTGGGTGCCTGGTTCAGTTCTCGGCATCGGACAAAGAATGGCGATCGATGACCAAGACAAAACGCAGTAGTCCCGCTCCCCTCCCCTCGCACCGCGGCAACAAAGCGGCACTTCCCAGCAAGCCCTGTGCTGGTTGCGGTCTGCCGATGACATGGCGAAAGCGGTGGGCCAGGCAGTGGGATGAGGTGAAATACTGTTCCGACGCATGTCGGCGCAAGCCATCGCGGTAGCGCAGATGGGTTCGCGTGCATTCGCGAGTCGGCGAATTCCTTGCAGGGCGCACACCGGCTCGTCAGTTTCGTTGACTCCACTCAGGTTAAAGAAGTTCATTGCCCTGGCTCCAGAAAAAACGGCAGTGCCAGGGGCCGGTCTCTTCTTACAGTTCTTTTGCGAAACCTTTACCCCATCCCGGAACTAAAGTGGGTGTCATGTCCACTGAGTGGACATGAACAACTTCCATCTTGGGTGAAGGCATATGAAAATCAATTCCAATACCGTTACCAACGCCCTCAGTCAAATTGGTGTGCATGTTTCTACCAGTAAAACGCCGCAACGTCCTGACGAAATGCCCACTGGTACATCATTCAATATTTCCTTTCGGCCCAGAGAATTCAAGACCGCCATACAGATCGCATTGATGAAGGCGGTGATTGCGAATACAAAACCCTCTGACGAGCCAATCGTCTCCGCGCCACGTCAACACCCGAAAGAAAGTTCATCTGCCGACAAAAAAGGTCGACTGGTTCTCGCGACCATGATACGTGGCAACAAACTGGACAAAGCTGCCTTTGCCAGCGTGCTTGATCAGATGAGTAAGGAAGAATTGGAACGACCTGATGCCACCGGACTCAACCTGGCCACCACAGCGGTACTGCATCATGATTTCGAAGCCATTCGCTTGCTGCAGCAACGAGGGGTTGATTTCAAGGCACCCAACGAAGACGGTACGAATGCGAAAGATTTTCAGAAACGCGATGCCAAGCAATTCAAGGATGGCATGGCGCAAGCGTTCGCAGCCACAACGCCGGAGGATCGTTCAGACAAGTTCAAATTGAATTTGAGTTCGATGCAGGACGAGGCCGTCATCCAGGGGCATGAGCCGTTATTGGATAACGAGACGTATGCGAAAGACTATCATAGTGAAACACCTGCGCAACGCAAAGCAGATTTGACCATGGCCCTGAAGCGAATCAGCGACAATGGCTTGCCCATCGGCGAACTCAAGCACGCAATGTTCTTCACGCAGGCAAGTGAATTGCATATGCGTGCCTCGCATTTTTATTTGGCAGAAACCAAGACGATGATTGCCCTTGGCGCTGACGTGAATCAGAAAACAGACAACGGTCTAACCCCGCTGCATTTCTGCTTCCAGGAAGTGGCACCCACCGACGAAGCCAAGGCCAATCGCGCCAAGGTTGTCGAGACTTTGCTTGAAGCAGGTGCCGATCCGGCAATCAGGGATGAGATTTCCGGGGCGCCAGTACTGAACAATCTGAGCCGCTTTGGTGATGCGAAAACCGTCGGGCTTGCCCTCGAACATGGCGCTGATGTGAATGCCCAGGATAGAAACGGTGTGGCACCGATTCACGCCGCCATTGTCGGTGGCAACATGGAAACATTCAAGGCGCTGCTTGACGCTGGAGCGAAGCTCGACGTCGAAACGCTTTCTGGCAATACGCCATTGATGGTCGCGCAAAAACTGAAGAAGCCGGAATTTGCTTCCGTTATTGAAAATCTGGAAGCGACGAAACCTGCCACTGCGTCTTGAAAAAACGAGAAGGACTTTCTCCGACGCGGCCCGGTGCTGGCGCAAATTCCAATCGTTGGTGACAACATTGGAAGATGGATCGCGGCACCCAACTGCACGTCCAGGCGAACACACCCCCGCAAGCTTACAGAAGCGTGCTGTTTTCAATCGAATAAAAATGCCGTGACAGTCTGGCAAGCAGCAATCCAGGCGAGCCGGAAAAGTTCTCTTGTTGGCGAAGTCCACCAACAAGAGTGTTTGAAATTGCCAGGCTACCTCAACTTATGCCGCCGTATTACCTTGAGGCGTTCCAAGACCGTACGGTGCATACATTTGCACATAATCCATGCCGTTCAACATCTGTTCGGCTTGCTTCAAGAACTCTGGATCCTGACCCGCCGAGTTACCGCTTGGGTCGACGCCGAATTCCGTCAGGTTGATTGGCAAGTTCGGGTATTTTTCATGGATCTGATCGATATAGCTTTTCATTGCGTCCAGATTTTGCTGTGTCGATGAACTGCTGCTGCCATACCAATGCAAGGAAATCGAATCCACACTCTTGCCGGAGGCCTGCGCACCCTTCATGAATTCATCAAGCCATTTGACACCATCTGGACCGTTGCTGATCGCAGGAGAGGCGAGTTTCTTGCCCGTCGCTTCGAGCTTGTCCCAATTATCCAACGCCTGTTGAGGCGTCATATTCGATTGTCCGGGCAGGTCTGGCTCGTTGAAGGTGAAAAGCATCGAGGAATCACTTTTCTTTGCTGCTTCCAAATCCTGATCATTCATATTGGCCTGTCCCCAGATCATCGGAATGAACTTGGCATTGGGATCATTCACCTTGTCTGAAGCATTGGCGCTCCAGTCGTAGTACCAGGACGAT
>JBPBPY010000040.1:0-9520 GCA_050954505.1 Janthinobacterium lividum | reverse complement strand
AACGCAATCGGCGAACTGCTGCCGCATCGCTGGCAGCCTCTCGACAAATAGTAAGCATCTCAACACAGCTTTCAAGATGTGTTAGCCGGGTGCTTACACTGCGGGAAAGTAATAGCTCGGTGAACACCGCCTAGAATTCGAAGCGTCGATAAGCCACCATAGTCTCCACTTAACTTTAAGCGGAGACTAAAGTGGCGCCAGTAACCTCAACCGACCCCATGCGCAGGGGCAGATTCTCAACTGAATTCAAAGCCAAACTGGCAGCGCTTGCCCGTAACGGCGATGTTTCCGTGGCCCGGCTTGCACGGGACTACGGTTTGAACGCCAATATGCTTTTCCGCTGGCGGCACGAGTATCGTAAGGGCCAGCTTACCGCACCGGTGGAAACCGATCCACTGCTCATGCCTGTCAGTCTTGTCGAGCAGGCAGTGGCGCCGATTGTTGAAATGCCGAGTGCTGCCACGCGGTTCGGCAACATCCAGCCCACCAAACCACTTGCCAGCACGATCGAAATCCGCATCGCTGATGCGGTCGTTCATTTGCAGGGTGAGAACGACGTTGTTCGGCTGCGTGCCGTGCTGTCGGCACTGCGTCAATGATCGGCCCGCCGGCGGGTACACGTATCTGAATTGTGGCTGGTGTAACCAACCTGCGCAAAGGCTTGAATGGGTTGGCGGCATTGGTTCAAACCACGTTGTCCCAAGAACCGTTCGGCGGTCAGGTGTTTATCTTTTGAGGTCGTTCTGGCGATATGATCAAGGTTCTTTGGTTTGATGGCGATGGCCTGTGCTTGTTCGCCAAGCGGCTTGAGCGTGGCCGCTTCGTCTGGCCGCAAGCAGTCAATGGCTGCGTTTCACTGTCGCCGGCTCAACTCAAGCTGCGTTACCTGGGCGAAGATGTGTCCGAAATCCTTGACTATATACCCGGCTATTTCCAAGTGGTTCGGCATGTCCGGCCAAAGTTCAGTCGCGCCTGTTGTTCACATATTATTCAGGCCGCTGCCCCGTCACGTCCGATCGATCGCGCCAGGTATGGACCTGGTTTGCTGGCCCAGCTCCTGATGGCGAAATATGCCTATCACATGCCGCTCTACCCGCAAGCACAGGCATACTTGCATGAGGGCGTTGAGCTCCAGAGCGCAACCATGTCGGATGCCGTGGGCAATGTCACCAAGTTATTGACACCGCTGGTGCAATGCTTGCACGACTATGTCTTGGCACTTGGTAAATTGCATGCAGACAACGTACCGGTACCAATACTCTCTCAGGTCGCGGCAGCAGCAAGACTGGACGGCTTTGGGTCTACGCAAAGGATGATCGCGCAGCAGGGAGTTCCAGGCCACCGGCAGTCTGGTTTGCTTACTCACCGGACCGGAAAGGAGAGCATCCACAACGCCACTTGCGTGACTTTACCGGCGTACTGCAAGCCGATGCCTTTGCTGGCTATCGCGTGCTGTATCAAGGTGGCAAAATCCTCGAAGCTGCCTGTATGGCGCATGCCAGGCGCAAGTTCCACGATTTACATGTTGTGCATGCCTCGCCAATCACAACAGAAGCCATCGAGCGCATCGGTCAACTTTATTTGATCGAATCCGACCTGCGGGGCAAACCTCCGGATATGCGCAAACGGGAACGGCAACGTCGTGCCAAGCCTTTGCTCGATTCGATGTACAGTTGGCTGCATGAGGCAATGCACAAACTGTCCGAAAAATCGGAAACCACCAAAGCCATTCGGTACATGACCGACCGATGGGACGCCTTGACACGCTACCTCGATGACGGATACATCGAGATCGACAATAACATTGCCGAGCGCGCCCTCAGAGCGGGTGCAGTTGGGCGAAAAAACTGGCTGCATTGCGGCTCCGACGCCGGCGGAGAACGGGCAGCCGCCATGTACAGCCTGATCGGCTCCGCCAAACTCAATGGCATCGATCCATTTAACTACTTGCACCATGTCTTGACGCATATTGCAGATCACCCAGTCAACAGGGTCGAAGATTTACTGCCTTGGAATTTGACTGACGTCCTCAAAACTTCCTCATCATCCTGATCAGCGAATCCTGCACGCTGAAGTGTTCGGTTGCGCCGCAACTGTCGCGATGCAATCTGGCAAATACCAACCATTGCTTGCTATGCAATTTGATGCGGCATTCACCGAGTTATTACATGCCAACCTGGCGCGGAGCTGGCTCTCTGCTCATGAATCATCGGCTGCCAGCATCGCAGTGGGCGCCAGCAGGACGTCGACAGTTCTCGAGTTTACGCCGCTTCAGTGCACTGCAGCGGCGCCCGGGCACTCAACGCAAGAGATCGTCATCGAATTACGGCGTGGTCCAGCGACGGAGACCGTGCGCTGGCCGATCACGGCATCTGGCAAGTGCGCGACTTTGGCTGCGGAGTTGGTTGCGTCGATCCGCATTGACCGCATTTGGCTGCCAACCGAACCCATGTACAAGCGTGTACCGGCCGTGCAGGGTTGGCTATTCTCCAATCTTTACCCCAGTGATCGGCGGATGCTTACAGTTTTGCACTTGGTACAACATATTCGGAGTATGGGAACGACGATAATCATCGTACTTATTAAGCATCGGTTCAACTCGGTAATTTAAACCGCAATCTTATCGTTCGACCCTTTTATTCTAAAGTCACTAACCTTCACCGCGTGGTAATGCCGTAATAATCGCTGAGAAATCATGGAACTGAAGCTTAATTTCTGACATATATAAATGGTGAAGCACTTTCAAATAATTGTGTAGTGGGTACATATGCCAAGCTTTATTGCCTCTATTAAAAATCGTATTGCCTTGCCCCACGAATCGACACATAAAGAGGTTTCGCTTTCTTCTTCTGCGCCGATGACCGGCGCTTTACCTTTATCTTCAGGAATGAACGCGGCGGTGCCGGAAAATAAGACTTTGCGTGGAAGGTTGACAAAAATGCTGCGTTCAGAGCAGGCTGGGCAAAGAATAGCATTGCCCTCCTCCGAAAGAATTGCAAAATATATGTGTCCACCTGGAGTGAAGGAAACCAATCTCCGCAAAATTCTTCCTCAAAGCCAATTTGTTGAAATTCCACTCAAGTCCGTACCGGGAAATGTGGTTTGGCTAAATTGGGATATGCTTGAAGAGATCGATCCGTCCTTGAAATCATGTAATCGAGTGATTTCTGCAGACTTCGAAAAGCAAATTCTCCACCGGTACTGCAAGATCAAGAGTGACGAGCACCATTCAAATGGCAGCAGAGGATATGCAGATCGATACCGTACTTATTATGGTCCTGAGCACGGGGGGTCGGGCAGGTTGGCCATTCTGGAGGGAGGGGAAAGCCTGAAAGGTGTAGGGCCAACGCCGCTGGCGCCAGCGAAATACGGTGATCATTCGGATGGTCTGGCGGGTATCGAAGAAGCCGTCTTGGAAGCCAGCGCCGGAGAGGCGCGTGCGCATTTGTCAAAAGAGAAAAACAAGACTACACGCGTCCTGGCCATCATTGCGCCACAACTTGAATGGAGTATTCCTGGCCAAGAGGCTCAGCCTATGCTGATCGTACGCGTTGGCGTCAATGTACGGCCAGCCCATTTCACGCTGGGACGAGGTTTCTGGCCAAACGGCTCCGATCTCAAGAAACTGGAAGACGCGAGCGAGAAGATGTTTGTCGAAGGCCGCTCTGCGCTGGCACCGGAAATACTGTTACGCCAACATGCACGTACAGCAGCAAATTTATCCCGGTGGCGTATTGAGCATGGGTCCATAAATGAGTCCAACCTGACCCTGGATGGTAGTTCGCTGGATTACGGCACATTTACTACCCAGCCCTACTCGGCGCCGCTCCACGCACTTAAAGCCTCGGTGATGGCTGGCGGTGCGTGGATGGAACCCATGATGACAAATGCACAGATTTTTGGCGCGGAGCACAAAATGCCTCCTGCGGTCATGGCGCCATTGCTGAATGCCAATACCGCTTGGCAGAAAATTTACAAGGAAGAGAACAACGTCGAAACCTTGTCTTCCCTTGGCCTGCCCCGAGAAGCTGTTCATGGTCTGATGGAGCGCAGACCTGCAGAAGCTGCCTTGCTGGCCAAGCATGTCCGCTTTTTAGGACGTCTTTTCTACAACAACCACTCATCCGATTCACGCGACAATTGGGATGAGGCATCAACTTCTTCAGTTGTTGATAAGCACTCTTTTCTTGCCAGATTACCGGATATTTTTTTCGATCGACACTCCGGTAAATCAAAAACTGTTACTGACGAAAATCTTACGAAAGAGCTGGATGTCTTGCCACAATCGTTCGCTATGGGATTGGATCATTGGCGCAGTAGACTAGCCATCAATAAATATGCAGTGGACAGTGCAGAAGTTGGGTTACAACGGATGAAACCGAGTCTTGGCGTTATTGCGGCGTTCTACCCAGAACTCATTCTGAACGTTGCCGAGCATGGCTTACAGCAAGGTATGTGGGACAGCCTTACCGACTGTCTAAATAATGTGGCTGCTCGTGCGAAAAGAGAGAACATGCCACTTGAATCGCTCTTCGCACCGGTTTTGCGCGGGAAAGTGAAAACTGCAATCAATTCCTACGAAGACAATATTGATAAAAGCGATTCAGGGCGTGATCGCGACGTCTCAAAGAATGCGTTATTTTCTTGTATAGCCAATATTATCGACGAAACCATCTCCGATTCCAAACGCCGCGTTGACGATTCGCTCTTTAATTCACCAGCCGAAAAAGGGGAATTGCCGGGAACGTATTATTTGCAAAAACAAAAAATTAATGGAATTTTGTATTACCTGGAGGCACATGTAAATGGAAGCCGTCATCTATGTGTCGAATCAGGTGCTCCGAGATCTGATCGTACCAGCACTCTGCAAAAAGGAAATAGAAACACGCAATTGTTCAAATACGCAGTCAAACCATATGACTATGAAACTTTGGATGGCGAATTCATTATCGGCCAGCAAACGATCAACCTCAAAGACCAGGCTGTTAAGTATTCATATTGCGTGCCTAACAAGCATGAACTGAATCAAATTATATTGAAACACGGATTAAGCTGACACGGCTGACAGTAGGTGATTCATAGGGGAGTTAGAGTGGTTCAAGATTTACTGTCAATTCATGCACTCTTTGTACAAACGGCCAGTAATGTTCAATGAGTTTTCAGCGAAATAATTATGGCGTAATACGTTGCGCTATCCCAGCTGCCAGACGCCTTCACAAACTTCAGTGAGGCCCTCCGCATTCAGCGTTGAAATACGACTCGCCAAGGATATTGAAAAGTGAGCCAAGGGGCCGGTTTCATGAAATTGGCGCAACCTAGCTTGTGAATGGGTCGGGTTTACCGGGATAAAATCAACTGATTTTTCGTCTGCTCCCTTGCTACTTCTTGCAAATGTATTCGATGCAGCGATTACCATGCCTATATACCGCAGGGAGTGCGGAGAATAGCTTGCGCATGCGCAGAATATTCCCCATAATTTCTAAATGAACAACGGAAATGCTCTTTATATCTGGCAAGCTGAGGATTGGCCACAATGGCGTTACGATCTGGCGGTACTTGCCGAACCTCTTGCAAGCGTGAGTCATGTTCAGGGTCTGTTGATGGGACGTCTGGCTGACGTTGGAATGACATTGCGCGATCAGGCAAGTCTTGCTGCGCTGACACAGGACGTTATCAAAACCAGCGAAATCGAGGGTGAGCAGCTTGATGCAGGATCAGTCCGATCGTCGCTCGCGCGCCGGCTTGGCATCGACGTCGGAGCGCTGCTTCCCATGGACCGGAATGTCGAAGGTGTGGTGGAGATGGTGCTCGATGCTTCCGCCAATTGCGAATTACCGGTAACAAAAGAGCGGCTGTTCGGCTGGCATGCATCGCTGTTTCCTAACGGCTATTCTGGTCTCAGCAGAATAGCCATCGGCGCCTGGCGCAACGATGAAAATGGACCCATGCAAGTCGTCTCGGGGCCAATCGGTCGGCAACGTGTGCATTACGAAGCGCCGCCAGCACATCATCTTGACACTGAGCTTGACCAGTTTCTTACATGGATCAATGAAGTGGCAGATGCGCCGCCCTTGATACGCGCTGGGCTTGGTCACCTGTGGTTCATTACATTGCATCCTTTCGACGATGGCAACGGCCGTATCGCCCGAGCCATTGGCGATTTGTTGCTGGCCCGCGCCGATGGCAATTCCCAGCGGTTCTACAGTTTGTCGGCGCAGATCCAGCGCGAGCGAAAGTCTTATTACGAAATACTCGAGAGAACGCAGAAAAGTTCACTGGATGCCACGCAATGGCTGGCATGGTTCCTGGACGCCCTTCATTGCGCAATCGACCAGTCTTTGCAGACGCTTGACACAGTATTGGTCAAGACAAGGTTCTGGCAGCGCCAGGCAGATGCGCAGCTCAACGCCCGGCAGGTGAAACTGCTCAACCGCCTGCTCGACGGCTTCGACGGCAAATTAACCAGCAGCAAATGGGCGGCAATTGCAAAGTGCTCACCCGACACGGCGCTGCGCGACATCAATGATCTTGTCTCGCGTGGCGTACTTCGGAAAATGGATGCGGGTGGGCGCAGCACCAGTTACGTTCTGAATGAATCGGTGAATTGATCCTAAAAAACACTACGGGGAATTTTCCGCGTCTGGAGCGGCTACAGCAGATGCCAGACAACACTGCGGGCTGCGGGGCCTTGAGAAGACGAGCACGCAGCGGAATCATGGGGAACTGTCGGGCTGCTTCCCGAGAGCATGGTGTTCACTTCTGCAAGGGAATGCGATCGCTGCATGTCGACGGTTCATTGTCTGGTTAGCCGCTCAGCGTTTGAAAAGTCGCTGCCATGGAGCATGGACAGGCCAAAAAGCGCGTTACTTCACGACGCCGCATCGCATGATCTGGGTATAAGCAGCATTGGGATTTTCCTCCGAGTCACATATGGTGGAAAGTTTTGAACTGATCGTTTTCTTGTCGTTCGATGCAATATTGGCTGCTTCAAAACTCAGTGACGTATCAATGGTCAAAGTCTGCTGGTTCCAGTTGGTGACATTGCCCACATTGGGAGTGGCCATCGTTTTCGACAATACCAGCACACCCGGCTGCGTGGTAATCGAATAGTTGTTCGATGACTGGCCGTTGACAGTCAGCGCATAGATGCCTTCATTGACAGCGCCCTGTGCATCACCGCCATAGATCAGGCTGCCCGACAACACCGAAGGCGACTCTCCGTTGACCATCCCGGAATAACTTGCACCGGCGCCGCCCGCAAATGCCTTGCCATCATAAGTTTTGGCGGCGTTATTGGCGGTGATGATCAGTGCCGCCTGGCCGACACTCAAGACGCCGGGCAGGTAGGTAATTGCATAGTTCGACGACGTCAGCCCTGCTGCAATCAACGCATAGCTGCCCGCATCGACAGCACCCTGCGATGGTCCGCCATAAACAAGCGAGCCGGCCAGCACCGACGGCGTTTCATTGCCCACCAAGCCACTGTAGGTCACGCCATTGCCGCCGGAATTGGCCAGTCCATTGTAGGTCCTGGTGGCATCGGACGTCTTGACCGTCAGGGCAGCGCGTCCCACGGTGAGCATGCCGGGCGTGTAGTTGATGACATAATTTCCCGATGCCAGGCCGGACGCTGTCAAGGCATAGGTGCCGGCATTGACAGCGCCTTGCGCGGCACCGCCGTAAGCCACTGCGCCGCCGAGCACGGATGGGTTTTCGCCGCCGACAAAGCCGCTGTAGGTTACGCCATTGCCACCGGTGTAGGCGGTGCTGTCATAGGTCTTGCCGGCATTTGTCACCGTCACAGCCAGTGCCGCCTGGCTCACTGTCAACATGCCGGGGTTATAGCTGATCGCATAATTGCCGGAAGTCAGACCCGATGCGGTCAATGCATAACTGCCGGCATTGACCGCCCCCTGCGCCGCGCCGCCGTAGGCAAGCGTTCCGCCAAGGACGGACTGATTTTCGCTGCCGACAAAACCGCTGTATGTCACGCCGTTGTTACCAGCATACGCAAAGCTGTCGTAAGTCTTGCTGGCGTTGTTTGCCGTCACTGCCAACGCGGCCTGGCCCACCGTTAATGTGCCCGGGTTGTAGCTGATGGCATAGTTGCCTGAGGTCAGACCCGAAGCGGTGAGGCCGTATATGCCGGCATTGACCGCGCCTTGTGCGGTACCACCATAGGCCACTGCGCCGCCGAGCACGGATTGGTTTTCGCCGCCGACAAAACCACTGAAGGTCACGCCATTGCCGCCGGTGTAGGCTGCACCGTTGTAGGTCTTGCCGGCATTCAGTGCAGTGACTGCGAGTGCGGCCTGGTTCACGGTCAGCGTGCCAGCGTTGTAGCTGATGGCGTAGTTGCCGGAGGTCAGACCCGAAGCGGTGAGGACATAGGCGCCCGCATTGACAGCGCCTTGAGCAGCGCCACCGTAGGAAAGAACACCACCGAGTACGCTTTGGTTTTCACTGCCGACGAAGCCGCTGTAGGTCACGCCATTGCCGCCCGCATAGGCTGTACTGTCATAAATCTTGCTGGCATTGGTTGCAGTCACTGCGAGTGCGGCCTGGCCCACGGTCAGCGTGCCAGGGTTGTAGCTGATGGCGTAGTTGCCTGAGGTCAGGCCCGAAACGGTGAGAGCATAGGTGCCGGCATTGACGGCACCTTGTGCAGCACCGCCGTATGCAACCGCACCACCGAGGACAGCTGAGTTTTCACTGCCGACGAAGCCGCTGTAAGTAACACCATTGCCGCCAGCGTAAGCAGCGCTGTCGTAGGTTTTGCTGGCATTGGTTGCTGTCACTGCCAGCGCGGCCTGGGCGATCATCAACATACCACTGTTGTAGCTGATCGCATAATTGCCTGAGGTCAGACCCGACGCGGTCAATGCATAGGTGCCAGCATTCACTGCACCTTGCGCCGTGCCACCATAAGACAGAGCGCCACCGAGCACGGATTGGTTTTCGCTGCCGACAAAACCATTGTAGGTCACGCCATTGCCGCCGGCGTAAGCTGCGCTGTCGTAGGTCTTGCTGGCATTGGTCACGGTCACTGCAAGCGCAGCCTGGCCAATGATCAGTGTGCCAGGGTTGTAACTGATGGCGTAATTGCCGGATGTCAGGCCCGTTGCGATGAGTGAATACGTGCCCGCGTTGACTGCGCCTTGTGCCGTACCACCGTAGGTAATTGCCCCGCCAAGCACCGATTGATTTTCAGCGCCGACAAATCCGCTGAAAGTGACGCCGTTGCCACTGGTGTAGGCAGCGCTGTCGTAGGTCTTGCTGGCGTTGATGGCAGTCACTGCGAGTGCGGCTTGGCCCACGGTCAGCGTGCCAGGGTTGTAGCTGATGGCGTAGTTGCCTGAAGTCAGGCCCGAAGCGGTGAGAGCATAGGTGCCAGCATTGACGGCACCTTGCGCCGTTCCGCCGTAGGCAACGGTGCCACCGAGTACGGATTGGTCTTCGCCGCTGACGAAGCCGCTATAGGTCACGCCATTGCCGCCAGCATAGGCTGAACTGTCAGAGG
>JBPBPY010000499.1:0-9544 GCA_050954505.1 Janthinobacterium lividum | reverse complement strand
CTCTCGCTCGAAAAAGCGATGGAGTCCGGCGAGATCGTCATCGGTACCGTCAGCGGCAAGGTCAAGGGCGGCCTGACCGTTCTGACCAATGGCATCCGCGCATTCCTGCCAGGTTCGCTGGTCGACACGCGTCCTGTCAAGGACACCACGCCATTCGAAGGCAAGACCCTGGAATTCAAGGTCATCAAGCTCGACCGCAAGCGTAACAACGTCGTGCTGTCGCGCCGCGCCGTCATCGAAGCATCGATGGGCGAAGAGCGTCAAAAGCTGATGGAAACCCTGAAGGAAGGCACCGTCGTCTCCGGCGTGGTCAAGAACATCACCGACTATGGCGCATTCGTCGACCTCGGCGGCATCGATGGCCTGCTGCACATCACCGATCTGGCATGGCGTCGTGTGCGTCACCCATCGGAAGTGCTCACCGTCGGCCAGGAAATCACTGCCAAGGTCCTCAAGTACGATCAGGAAAAGAACCGCGTTTCGCTGGGCGTCAAGCAACTGGGCGACGATCCATGGACCGGTCTGTCACGTCGCTACCCGCAAGGCACCCGCCTGTTCGGCAAGGTGACCAACCTGACCGACTATGGCGCATTCGTTGAAGTCGAACAGGGCATCGAAGGCCTGGTCCACGTTTCCGAAATGGACTGGACCAACAAGAACGTGGCGCCGAACAAGGTTGTCCAGCTGGGCGACGAAGTGGAAGTCATGGTCCTGGAAATCGACGAAGAGCGTCGCCGCATCAGCCTGGGCATGAAGCAGTGCAAGGCCAATCCTTGGGACGACTTTGCCATCACCCACAAGAAGGGCGACAAGGTTTCCGGCGCCATCAAGTCGATCACCGACTTCGGCGTCTTCATCGGCCTGGCCGGCAACATCGATGGCCTGGTCCATCTGTCGGATCTGTCCTGGACCGAAACCGGCGAAGAAGCTGTGCGCCGCTTCAAGAAGGGTGACGAACTCGAAGCCGTCGTGCTGGCAATCGATGTCGAACGCGAGCGCGTTTCGCTGGGCGTCAAGCAGCTCGAAGGCGATCCGTTCAACAACTTCGCTGCCATGAACGACAAGGGCGCGCTGGTAACGGGCGTGGTCAAGTCGGTTGAGCCCAAGGGCGCCGTGATCCAGTTGTCCGAAGAAGTCGAAGGCTATCTGCGTGCTTCCGAAATCTCGCGTGACCGCGTGGAAGATGCCGGCACCCACTTCAAGGTTGGCGACAAGGTCGAAGCCATGGTTCTCAACATTGACCGCAAGGCACGCGGCATCCAGTTGTCGATCAAGGCCAAGGACAATGTCGAAACGCAGGAAGCCATGCAAAAGATGTCTTCGGACTCGAATGCTGCTTCCGGCACGACCAGCCTGGGCGCATTGTTGAAGGCAAAGCTCGACAACAAGAACTAAGCACGGCTTTACTGTATGACTAAGTCCGAGCTGATTGCCCGTCTGGCCGAGCGTTATCCGCAACTGGTTGCAAAGGATGCGGATTACGCCGTCAAGACCATCCTCGATGCCATGTCCGACGCCCTGGCGACCGGGCAGCGTATCGAGATTCGCGGGTTTGGCAGTTTTGCGCTCAACAGCAGGCCGCCACGCATCGGACGCAATCCGAAGTCTGGCGACAAGGTGATGGTGCCGGAAAAACGGGTGCCGCACTTCAAGCCGGGCAAGGAATTGCGTGAGCGGGTCGATGCCATGGTCGGGCAACCGATCCGCGAAGACTAGTCGGCAAAGTCCTTATGAAAACGGTATCTTCGGATGCCGTTTTTTTTCGCGTACAATTTCGACTCCCGCGCATCTGCCTGCTGATTTTCCAGGCTGCGCCGTTCACTCACTCCAACGCCGGCCGCGCTTGCAAGAAGGCGACCGTCCAGACAAGGACAATGTGACATGAAACTCCTGTTCCGCCTGATCGCCATCGTCATCTTCCTGGTGTTTTTCGGCTTTGCGCTCAAGAATACCGGCGAAGTTTCGCTGCGCTTTTTCCTCGGCTATGAAATCAATGCGCCGCTGGTTCTGATGCTGCTGGGCTTTTTTGCCGCCGGCGCGATCTTCGGCGTCATGGCCATGATTCCAACCGTGCTGCGCTCGCGCCGCGAAGCTTCGCGGCAGAAGAAGACCGTGATGGCCCTGACCAAGGAAAGCGAAGTCCAGCAGCAGGTGCGGGTTCAGCCACCACTGCCCGATACGTTCTGAATGCAGGTCTTTCCGACTTTTCCAACCCAACTGACGACAAACACGCTGCATGGAATTTGAAACCTGGTGGTTACTCGGCATACCGGTATTTTTCGCGCTCGGCTGGATTGCCGCGCGTGTCGATATCCGGCAACTGGTCTCTGAATCGCGCAGCCTGCCGCGCGGTTATTTCAAGGGCCTCAATTTCCTGCTCAATGAGCAGCCGGACAAGGCCATCGATGCCTTCATCGAAATCGTCAAGCTCGATCCGGAAACGGTGGAGTTGCATTTCGCCCTTGGCAACCTGTTTCGCCGCCGCGGCGAAACCGAGCGCGCCATCCGGGTGCACCAGAACCTACTGGCACGCCCCGATCTGCCGCTCGAGCATCAGGTGCATGCCCAATATGAACTGGGCCAGGATTACCTCAAGGCCGGCCTGCTAGACCGCGCCGAAGAAACCTTCAACCTGCTGGTCGATACCCAGTACAGCGCCCAGGCCCGCCGTGCGGTACTGGAAATCTACCAGCGTGAAAAGGAATGGACCCGTGCCATCGAGGCGGCGCGCGCATTGCAGGACGCCGGTGCCGGCGGCCGGCAGAAAGAGATCGCCCAGTTCTACTGCGAGCTGGCGCAGGATGAACTGGTGCGCACCCATCCGGACGCCGCGCTGGAATTGCTCGATAGCGCACTGGCCACCGACCGCAAGAATGTGCGCGCCACCATGCTGATGGGTGATGCCTTCCTCGCCAAGGGCGACGTCGAGGCGGCGCTGCTGGCCTGGCGAAGGGTGGAGCAGCAAAGCGTGCCGCATGTGGCGCTGGTTGCCCAGCGGCTCATGGATGGCTATCGCGCTGCCGGCCGCACCCAGGAAGGCGTCAATCTGCTCAAGTCCTACCTGGCGGAAGCCTCGTCGATCGATCTGCTCGAGGTGGTCTTCAAGGCTGTGCTGGAAATGCAGGGCGTGGTGGCAGCAAATCAACTGGTCAGCGATGAGCTGCGCCGTACCCCCACGCTGCTGGGCCTCGACAAACTGCTGGAGGCGCGCATGCTCAATGTGCAGCCCGAGCTGCAATCGGAACTCTCGCTGATCACCAACCTGGTTCATGGCTATGCACAAAAGCTGGCGCGCTACCAGTGCAGCCACTGCGGTTTCAAGGCGCGCCAATTCTACTGGCAATGTCCGGGCTGCAGCCAGTGGGAAACCTATCCGCCGCGCCGTACCGAAGAATTGAATGTGATGAACTGATGACCGCTTCCACCCCGACCTTGCCAACTGCCTTGCCCGACGGCGTCCCTTCTCCCCTCGCGCAGGCCGATGGCGCTGCAGCCATTGCGCCGCGCATCCTGGTGGTGGGCGACATCATGCTTGACCGCTACTGGTTTGGCGACGTCAGCCGCATCAGTCCGGAAGCGCCGGTGCCGGTGGTGCGCGTGGTAAAGCGCGAAGAGCGCCTTGGCGGCGCTGCCAACGTGGCGCGCAATGCTGCAGCGCTGGGTGCCCGCATTGGACTGCTCGGTGTCGTGGGCGAAGATGAAGCGGGCACGGCAATCGAGTCCATGCTGGGCGAGATTGGCGTGGCCAGTTTCCTCAATCGCGATGCCGCCATTTCCACCATCATCAAACTGCGCGTCATCGGTCGCCAGCAGCAGCTGTTGCGGGTCGACTTCGAAGAACCGCCCAGCGACCTGGTCTTGCGCGACAAGCTCACCCGTTTCAATGCACTGCTGCCCGAACATGATGTGATCGTGCTGTCCGATTACGCCAAGGGCAGCCTGGTGAATGTGCGCGAGATGATCCGCTCAGCCAGAAGCCTTGGCAAACTGATCCTGGTCGATCCCAAAGGCGATGATTTTGCGCCCTATGCCGGCGCCACCATCCTCACGCCGAACAAGTCGGAACTGCGCCACATTGTCGGCAACTGGAAAACCGAAGCCGAATTGACAGCCAAGGCCCAGCAGCTGCGCACCGAGCTGGAATTGCCGGCACTGCTGGTGACGCGCTCGGAAGAGGGCATGACCTTGTACACCAAGGCCGAGGTGATGAATTTCCCCACCATGGCGCGGGAAGTGTTCGATGTCTCGGGCGCCGGCGATACCGTCATTGCCACGCTGGCCACCATGCTGGGCGCCGGTTTGTCGATGCCGCAGGCCGTGGCCATTGCCAATCGTGCCGGCGGCATTGTGGTCGGCAAACTGGGGACGGCAACGGTGACACGGCAGGAGTTGTTCGGCTGAGGCATCAGGCGCTCTGCTACGCAGCGTTGCAGCATTGTTCAGCGGGCGCCTTTGTTGGGCACGGTGTGGCAGACATCCAGGTCATTTCGGACAGCCACCCTTCATCGATCAAAAACACTGTTGGACTGCGTGCATTGCTTCATCGTTGATGCAACCGCATTTTGCCCGGTGTTCGCTACCCGCACACTTTTCATCGTCACAGTAACCAGGCTGTCAACCTCCCCGATCCCGCTTCGTTATGCCTTCAGCCCGCCGGCATTCGGCTGGGCCAGTGACGGGCGGCTGCGCCATCGGCCATTGCGCCAGCATGACGCGGACGGCTTTTTTTTCAGGATGACGTTTTATTTTTTGTTCAGGTATTTGCCGCCTCGATGAGGTTTTCCCATGTTTGCAACGCAACTTAACTGGAGGAAATAAGAATGCTGAAGACACGCTTGATCAACACCGCAGTGGCACTCTGCCTGTTTGCCGGACTGCTTGGTCCTGCAGCCGCGCAGGTGGATGTCAACAAGGCCACCGTGGCGGAACTCGACGGTTTGCCGGGTATTGGGCCGGCTGCTTCGAAAGCCATCCTCGAAGAGCGCAAGAAAGGCAACTTCAAGGACTGGGCCGATCTGGAAGCTCGCGTCAAAGGTGTCGGTGAGCGCAGCGCCGCCAAGCTGTCGCAGGCGGGGTTGACGGTCGATGGCAAGTCCAGGCCGAATACGCCGGCCGCCGCCAGGCCGGCCAAGGCAGGCAATGGCGGCGACGGTCAGGCTGCCAAGGCAGGCAGCGGAAAATAAGCCGGTTTGACGATCCGTGGCGCCGCCAGAGGGCAGCGCCACGGCGCAGGCCCGGGGCGAACCCGAATGGCGATAACGATTAGAATAGTGCTTCGTCAAGCTCACGCAGGATCCCCATGTCTTATCCGACTATCGAAGATACGATCGGCAACACGCCGCTGGTTCAACTGGTTCGCATTCCCGGTGATGACGCCGCGCGCCGCAACAACATCATTCTTGGCAAGCTGGAAGGAAACAATCCCGCCGGTTCGGTCAAGGACAGGCCGGCGATTGCCATGATCAAGGGCGCCGAAGCACGCGGCGAGATCAAGCCTGGCGATACGCTGATCGAAGCCACCAGTGGCAATACCGGCATTGCGCTGGCCATGGCGGCTTCCCTGCGCGGCTACAAGATGGTGTTGCTGATGCCGGAAAATCTGAGCCTGGAGCGGCGCCAGAGCATGACCGCATATGGCGCCAGGATCATTCTCACGCCCAAGGCGGGCGGCATGGAACATGCGCGTGATCTGGCTGAGCAAATGCAGAAGGAAGGCCAGGGCCACATCCTGGACCAGTTTGCCAATCCGGATAATCCGCGTGCCCACTATGACAGCACGGGACCGGAAATCTGGCGCGATACCGGTGGCCGGATCACGCATTTTGTCAGTGCCATGGGCACCACCGGTACCATCATGGGCGTGTCCCAGTATCTCAAGGAACAGAGCGAGGCCATTCGCATCGTTGGCGCCCAGCCTGACGAAGGTTCGCAGATTCCAGGCATCCGCAAGTGGCCGGAAGCCTACCTGCCGAAGATCTTCGATCGGGCCCGGGTCGACCAGGTGGAAAACGTCAGCCAGGCAGCGGCCGAACACATGGCGCGCCGCATGGCTGTGGAAGAGGGCATTTTCTGCGGTGTCTCGGCGGCCGGCGCATGTGAAGTGGCCTTGCGTATTTCCCAAACCGTTGAAAATGCCACCATTGTTTTCATCGTCTGTGACCGCGGCGACCGTTATCTGTCAACCGGCATCTTTCCTGCGTGATGCGCCCGCTGGCACGTCGACGCCGGCGCGGCTGACCCGGTCATCGATTGCCTGACTGGCTGCCGCCTGCGCGGCGGCAACCATCTCACGCTGCCAGCGCCGCCATTTCCTTCGGCTTGAATTGCTTGTCGCTGATGCGAAACTTGTCGCGCCGGTCGCCCATCAGAATGCGCAGGTCGCGGATGGTCAGGTCGCTGACCTCATGCATGCGAATGAGCAGCGAGGCGCCCACCGGCAAGCGGCGATGGCGGATCTTGCTGATGACCGGGGGCGCGACTTCCAGTGCCCGCGACAGCGCCGCATCATTTTTCAAATGCAGTTTCTCGATCAGTGAATCAAGCAGGTTGTTGGGGTCATAGGCTGCCAGGTCAGCCAGGCGGGTATTGTCGATATGGGTGCTGTTGTCATGTTGGGCTGTGGTTTTCATCGTCGCTTCCAAAGTGCAGGTTGAGGGACCGATCGTCAGGGTCGGATAAGTGGATGACGCGTAACAAAGGCAAGTGAGGCCAGACAAGGGTGAATAGCGTGCTGCACATGCATACGATTGCCGTAAGGGATCGTATGGGCAGGAATGGTAACCAACAAGAATTTCGTTGTCACTATTGGTTATAGTGATTTAACAACATGTAATCCGGCAATGTCTGGGTGGTAATTTCTGCTCGATTATTGACATTGACCAAGAGTAATGATGGTCATCGGCCGTATCCTAAAGCTGCCTGCATGCCATGCAATGCACCCTTGGGAGAACCGGATGGACTGCACACGTTCCAGTAACGCTCATGCATGCCGTTGACCTCACCATGTTTTATTGCCGGCGTGGTGGCGGTGTCACCAGTTACATCGATGCCAAGGCGCGATGGTGTGCACGTTCTGGCAGCCATCGCCATACGGTGGTCGGTTCCAGCATTGCCAGTTCGGCAGGGAAGGCGAGGGCAACCGGTTGCGACGTCGCTACCGTGGCCACTCACGGTGTACCGATCCCGGGGGTGGCAACCTACCGCTTGCCATTGCGTTGCCACGCCGGTGTGCAGGCGTTGCGCCAGTTGCGGCCCGACATCATCGAAGCAGGCGATGCCTGTACCTGCGCGTGGACTGCCATCAGGGCCAGGGAACTGCTCGGGGTGCCCATTGTGGCGTTTTGCCATTCCGACCTTGCGCAACTGGCGCAGGCGCGTTTCGGTGCCTGCGCCAGTCGCCTGTGCCAGCAGTACCTGCGCCATGTGTATCGGCAGTTCGACGTGGTGCTGGCGCCCAGCTGCCTGATGGTCGAACGTTTGCAGGCGATGGGCATTACGGCGGTTCACCAGCCTTTGGGTGTCGATACCGGGTGCTTCACCGCGCAGCGGCGCGACGACACGCTGCGCCGCCAGCTTGGCCTGTCCGGGCAAAGCCGGCTGCTGATTTATGCCGGCCGCTTCACGGCGGAAAAAAATCTGCCCCTGCTGGTTCAAGCGGTGGAACAGCTCGGCGAACCGTATCATCTGATTTTGCTGGGCAGTGGCAAGCTGCCGCCACTGTCGAGGCGCGTCACGGTGCTGCCTTATCTGCATGAACCTTCGGCAATCGCCAGGCTGCTGGCCAGCTGCGATGTGATGGTCCATGCCGGCCACAGCGAAACCTTTGGCCTGGCGGTGATCGAGGCAATGGCATGCGGGTTGCCGGTGGTCGGCCCTTGCGCAGGCGGCATCAGCGAACTGGTCGATGCACAGTCCGGTGTGCTGTTCCAGCCAGGCCGGGTGGCTGCCTTGTGCGAAGCGGTCACAGCCGTCAGCGGGCAGCATCGCGATGCCATGGGACAGGCCGCGCGCCAGCGGGTCATGCAGCGCTATGACTGGAACGCCATCCTGCCGCAAATGTTCAGGCGATACCAGACGCTGCCCGGCATGGACCGCCAGGCCGGCAGCATCCCTGAAGCGTTCGGGCCTGATCCGGGCGGAAAGGAAAACAGTTATGCCGCCGATTGATGGATTGCCACCGGCCCGGCGCCTCCACAACAACCCAGGCGGCGCGGTTGCGGCACTGTGCGTGTCGATTCATGATGTGGCGCCGTCGACCTGGCCGCGCTGCCAGCTGCTTATTGACACCATCAGGAAGGTCGCCGACATACCGCTGACCCTGCTGGTGGTGCCGCGCTATCATGGACAGGCAGACTGTCCCACGGCTTATCTGCAGGATCTCGATTGCCTGCTGCAGCGCGGCCACGAGCTGGCGCTGCATGGCTACACGCATCGCGACGAGGCGCCAATGCCACCGGGCTGGCGTGGCAAATTCCTGCGCACCCTCTACACCCAAAGCGAAGGCGAATTTGCTGCCCTTGACCTGGCCCAGGCAACCGACAAGCTGCATCAGGGCAGGGCATGGTTTGCGGCCAGGGGCTGGCCGGTTTACGGCTTTGTCGCGCCTGCGTGGCTGCTGGGTCCACAGGCCTGGGCCGCATTGCGCCAGATGCCATTCGATTACACCACGACCATGCGCCATTTTTATTGCCTGCAGCCGCAATGCCAGCGTTTGCTTGCACCAAGCCTGGTGTACACGGCGCGCAATGCCGCTGGCCGCTGTCTTTCACCGCTCGGCAACGATGCGGCAAGCCTGCTGTTGCGGCGGGCGCCATTGGTGCGGCTGTCGCTGCATCCGCGCGACGCCGATCATCCGGCACTGCTGGCGCATGCCACCGGATTGCTGCAGTCGCTGCTGCGTACGCGCCAGCCTGTGACAAAAGCCGCCTTCCTGCACCAGTGGCGTGCAGGCTTCCGGGACTCGGCAGAATAGGGACCTTCAAGGACACGGCAGACAAGCAAGGCCAGTCTGGTGGCCATGGCATGCCCCGGCCGGCCCCTTTGAACGGACGCGCACGCGACAGCGCCAGCGCCTGGTCCACCTTTCACACCTTGCAGCGGCGCAGTTTGCGTTGCGTTGGCGCCTATCGGCGTTCGTTCATCAAGCGCGCCCAGCCGTCGCTGCCAAGTTGTTCCAAGGTAGCAATGTTGCGGTTGTAAATTTCGGCGGCATCGGGAAACGCTGCCACCGCTGCATCGATGCTGCTTTCCCTTAACAGATGGAGCATCGGCCACGGCGAGCGATTGCTGTTGTTTTCCACATTCGTGGGCTCGGTGCCGGCGAATTGATAGCGGGGGTGAAAGCTGGCGATCTGGATTTCGCCATCCAGTCCCAGCTCGGCAACCAAGGCATCGGCCCGGGAAAGAAAGTCGTTGTAATCGTGGAAATCGTCCAGCACGAAAGGGTGGATCAGCAGCGTGGTATCGATCTGCGCCGGATTCGCCGCCTGCAGCGCCAGCAATTCGGCACGCAGCGCTGCGCACAGGGTTCCCGTATCGGTGGCAG
>JBPBPY010000493.1:0-9546 GCA_050954505.1 Janthinobacterium lividum | reverse complement strand
TGTTTGCCGACACCAGCGGCGATGGCAATGCGGAGTTGAAAATCGTCGTCGCCGGTCTGCAACGCAGCCTGGTGCAATCCGACTTTGCCGGTGTCGAGCTGGCGCCGGCCGTGCCACAGCCATCGAACTTCACGGTTGATGACAACGCCTTCAAACATGTCTTCAGCCCGGAAGAGTTCGGTTTTGCCGAACTTGATCCGGCGGATCATGCAAGGTACAAGGTCATTGTCGGCCCGCTTGAATCCGGCCGAAACGGCACCCTGCGTTACGGCGACGACGCCACGCTCATTCGCAGCAGCACCACCCTGAGCGTCGATCAACTCGATACACTGGTGTATACCGAAGCACCTTATCTGATCGGCGGGAAAAACAATGGCTTTCAATATCAGGTCGTAGATGCCGTCACCAACGAAGCCATCAGCACGCTGCAAACCGAGGTCACCCTGCAACTGCAGCAATTCGGCCAGGTCATAGTGAAAGACGGCCCCTATACCGGGAGCTACAAAGTGCTGGTGCAGGCGTCAATGCGCGATGTGCCCGACATGCCCTACGCCGCCATTCTGGACAATCCCGGCGCCGGCAATCAAGCTGATGTCATCGATAACGGCGACCTGCTGTATGTCGGCGCCGGCATCGGCAACATCGGTGCTTCTCTGCCTACTGCGTTCGACACTGCGTTCGTGCAGCCAATCCGCAATCTGGCTGACGCATACTCTGGCGATGTCAAGGTCGGTGCGCTGAATTATCACTTCGAGTTTGGATCGAGCAGAACCTATGAGTTCATCAGGATCACCGATACATCGGACCTCAACGGATCGAGCCGCATCTGGGATCTGGACGATGGACGCGGAAATTCCGGGTTGACTGATTTCCTTACGGTAACGCGAACTGGTTCGCCTGAAACGGACTCCACTTACGCCAAAGCGATCGATGCAATATATCGCCAAAGTCAAAGCGTGTATTCGGAGAATCCGTTCGAAGATCATGATGGAGCCTGGCTGGACGTTTATTATTTCATGTAAGGGCGGCGCCGTAATGAAACGGTAAAAAGTGCTTTGCAGTCATGGAAATCTCGCAGCAGTGTGTTTCAACTTCCGTTTTTGCAATTTTTAGATATTTTGCAGTTTTTCGGCAACGGATTTTATCCGTGCTGAAATGAATTATGCTAAAGTCAGGCATATTTTCCCCAAAGCAATAATCGCAAAAACGGATCAAGATTGCCGATGACTTTTTCTTCCCGCCTGGCGCGCAGAATCACGCCGCCTGTGATCTTGAGCCTGCTGATGTCGATGCCGCTGAGCGGTGCCCTTGCCGCATCGGTTTCGGTCCAGCTCAATGATGCCAATGGCAAGCCGGTGGCCGATGGCGCCGTGTATGCCGAACCGCTGTCTGGCCAGGCGCTGCCCAGGCAGCTCAAGCGCAGTACGGTGGAGCAGAAATCACGCAAGTTCATGCCGTTGATGACCGTCATCCAGACCGGCACGGAAATCGACTTTCCCAACAACGACACGGTACGCCACCAGGTGTATTCCTTTTCGCCGCCAAAGATTTTCGAACTCAAGCTGTACTCCGGCACACCGGGCACACCCATCCTGTTCGACAAGCCTGGCAGCGTGGTTTTGGGATGCAATATCCATGACCAGATGGTTGCCTACATCCACATCGTCAACACCCCCTACTTCGCCAAGACCGATGCCAGCGGACGGGCACGGCTGGAAAACCTGGTGGCCGGCAAGTATATGCTCAAGGCCTGGCACTACAACCAGTCACCTGGCGGCGCACCCGCCGACAAGGAATTGACGCTGGCCGCAACCGATGTCAGCGCCATGCTGGCATTGACCATCAAGCCTGGCAGCGTTGCCAACTGAAGCCGGCGCACCATGCGATTCCACAGCCTGGAAAGCCGAATCGTCACCCTGTTCCTGGTGCTGCTGCTGACCATGCAGGTTGCCGGCTTTTTTGCCATCCGTACCGCCATCGATGAAAATGCCCGCGCATCGATTCGTGACAACCTGGTGGTCGGGCAACGCATCTTTGCCCGCTTGCTGGACCAGAATGCGCAAAAGCTGGCGCAGGGGGCGCTGCTGCTGTCGAAGGACTATGGTTTTCGCGAAGCCATTGGCAGCAATGACCGGGAAACCATCGAGTCGGCACTGATCAATCACGGCGCCCGCATTGGTGCCGCGCTGACCCTGTTTGTCGGCCAGGATGGCAAGACGCGGGCAGCGTCGCAGGCCGCCATTCCTGCCGGCATGGAAATTTCGGTACAGCGACTGGTCGACAAGGCGGAAGAAAGCGGCAGCGCCAGCGCCAACATGATGCTGGACTGGGCGCCGTTCCAGCTGGTGGTGGTGCCGGTCAAGGCGCCGATCACCATCGGCTGGATCGCCATGGCGTTTCCCATCAATCAAAACCTGACCAAGGACATGCGCGACCTGTCGGATCTGGATGTGTCGATTTTCACGCGCGACGACAAAGGCAGCTGGCTGCCCACGGCAAGCACGCTGACGGCGGCCCGTGCCGAGGGCATGGCCGCCAGTCTGCCGACCACCGACCAGAAAATGTCCATGTTCATTGCGCGTGCCACTCTGGACAATGAGGATTTCAGCGCCGTCGTCAGCAGCCTGGTGTCCAATTCCGGCCAGGCGGCCGTATTCGTGCTGCAACGCTCGATCAATGAAGCGATTGCGCCCTACCGGCGGCTGCAGCTGATCCTGCTGATCATCACCGCAGTCGGTACCGTCGTGGCCGTGGCCTTGTCGGTGATCACTGCACGGCGCATGACCAGGCCGCTGCGCGGCCTTTCCGACACGGCGCGCCGGTTGGGCGCTGGCGACTACCGGGAAACGCCGGTCAGCGAACGCGACGATGAAATCGGCCAGTTGGCCCAGGCCTTTGAAAGCATGCGCGCCGGCATTGCCCAGCGCGAGATGGAAATCCGCAAGCTTGCCTACTGGGATACGCTGACCGACTTGCCGAACCGCGCCCAGTTTTCCCTTTACCTCGAGGAAGCGATCGAAACCGCGCGCCATTCGGCTGGTGCCTGTTTTATTCTGATGATGGACCTGGACCGCTTCAAGAATGTCAATGATGTGCTTGGCCATGGCTTTGGCGACGCCCTGCTGCGCAAGGTTGCCCAGCGCCTGAAGCTGCAGGCCAGCGGCACCCAGGAGCGCATCGCCCGGCTCGGCGGCGATGAATTCGCGATCCTGCTGGGCAGCATCGACCTGAAGCAGGCCCGCGAGGTGGCAGCACGCATTCTGACTGCGCTGGAGTTGCCCATCACGCTCGATGAACAGACCATCGATCTTGGTGCCGGCATCGGCATTGCCGGCTATCCGGCTCACGGCGCCGATCCGGAGTCATTGATCAGCCGCGCCGAAGTCGCCATGTATGTGGCCAAACGCGGGGGCAATGAAGCGGTGGTGTACGACCCGGCGTTCGACCAGACCAGCCAGAACAGCCTCTCGCTGCTGACCGAACTGCGCCACGCCATCGACAACCAGGAATTTCGCCTGTACCTGCAACCCAAGCTCGATCTCAAGACCGGTGCCGTGGTCGGCGCCGAGTCGCTGGTACGCTGGCTGCACCCCGTGCGCGGCCTGGTCTTCCCCGATCATTTCATCCCGTTTGCCGAGCAGACGGGATTCATTCGGGTCCTGACGCACTGGATGCTGGAGCAATCGGCAGCCATGTCGGAAAAGCTGGGCAGGATGGGGCTGACGCCAAAGATTTCAGTGAATATTTCCACCCGCGACCTGCTCGACCAGGACTTGCCCATCAAATTCGGTGCCATCTTGGCGCGCCATGGGGTCAGTGCCCAGGCGTTTTGCCTGGAAATTACGGAAAGTGCCATCATGGACGACCCGGTGCGCGCGCTAACCACCCTGGAGCGATTGCATGCCATGGGCGTGGACCTGTCCATCGATGACTTCGGCACCGGCTATTCCTCGCTGGCTTACCTGAAACGGCTGCCGGTCGATGAGCTGAAGATCGACAAGTCATTCGTGCTGAACATGGAGCGTGATCTCGACGATACAAAGATCGTCCGTTCGACCATCGACCTGGGCCACAACATTGGCTTGCGCGTGGTTGCCGAAGGCGTGGAAACCCGTGTCGTATGGGACCTGCTGGCGCGCATGGGCTGCGACCAGGCCCAGGGCTATTACATGAGCAGGCCGATCCCTGCCGAAGAATTCGCCGCCTGGTCGATGGCCTGGCAGGCACCATCGAAAGCGATGGCGATGGCTTAGAATGGCGCCATCATGTCAGCACAAACCGCCGATCAGGAATTCTCCGCCAGCAGCAATGCCGCCACGCTGGAGATCTTCGACCATCAGGTCGAGATGACGGCCATCCGCGCCCAGGGGCCCGGCGGACAGAATGTCAACAAGGTCGCCACCGCCATCCACCTGCGCTTTGATATCGCCGCATCGACACTGCCGCCCGAGGTCAAGCAACGTCTGCTGGCATTGGCCGACCAGCGCGTGACCAGGGATGGCATGGTGGTGATCAAGGCCCAGCACGGCCGCAGCCAGGAAAAAAACCGCAGCGAGGCAATGCAGCGCTTGAGGGCACTGGTGGCCAGTGTCGCCGTGCTGCCCAAGGCCAGGCGCGCGACGCGGCCCACACGCAGCGCCCGGTTGCAGCGGCTGGAAACCAAGGTGACACGGGGAAAGGTGAAATCGCTGCGCGGCAAGGTCAGGGAATGAATGCAAAGTTGTCCGGCTGGCAGGGCAGCCGCAGCCGCAGCGTCAACGGCAACGGCAACAATTCAGCGGTATTCAGCGGCAGGCTGCAGGATTGAGCAGGACTCAAAAGGATTGAGCACTCTCAAGCAGCATTCAGCGTCGCGGCCTGACGTAGATGTCCTGCCCTGCTTCATTGATCTGCCGGCGCAAGGCCTGGCGCTCTTCGGGAGAAAGCCGGGTTACCGGGCGCTGTTCATGAACCTGGTAGTTACCACGCTGGATGTCGGCACGCTCGCCGGCACGCTGGTCCTGGCGCTGCTGGTCGCCACGCCGGTCCCGCTCCTGCGCATGGACCAACCCGCTGCCCGCAGCACCAAGGCTGGCGAGGAGCAGGCAAGATATACTGATTCTTTTGAACAGCGTGTTCATCACCATTTTTCTTTCGGTAGGCTGGAACGGATCATCGATTGCAGACAGGTGAAAGTGTATGCGGCTTTGGACAAATCTCTAAACGGATTCGCGTAAAGTGTGTAACGATATGTTTCGTTGACCCTGTTTGATATGACTCGTTTCATTTATGCCGTTACCATAGCCTCATGACAATTTCAAACTCAGGCACCAGCGCGAGCGCCGTTTCCGAACCGACCCACCAGGCCAAGATTCTCGTGGTGGATGATGATATCCGACTACGCGACTTGCTGCGGCGCTATTTGAGCGAACAGGGCTTCAACGTCGTCACGGCGGAAAATGCCCAGGCCATGAACAAGCTCTGGCTGCGCGAGCGTTACGACCTGCTGGTCCTGGACTTGATGCTGCCGGGCGAAGATGGCCTGTCGATCTGCCGGCGCCTGCGTGGCGCGGGGGACCAGACGCCCATCATCATGCTCACGGCCAAGAGCGAAGATGTCGACCGTATCGTCGGCCTGGAAATGGGCGCCGACGACTACCTGGCCAAACCGTTCAATCCGCGTGAACTGGTGGCGCGCATCGGCGCTGTGCTGCGCCGGGTTGGGCCGGAAGAAGCGCCAGGCGCGCCCTCGGAAACCCCGCAGTCATTTTCCTTCGGTGAATTCATCCTCGACCTGGGGACACGCAGCCTGAAAAAGAACGGCCAGAGCGTGGCATTGACCACGGGCGAATTTTCGGTTTTGAAGGTCTTTGCCCGCCATGCGCGCCAGCCACTGTCGCGTGAAAAATTGATGGAACTGGCGCGTGGCCGGGAATACGAGGTGTTCGACCGCAGTCTCGATGTGCAGATTTCCCGCTTGCGCAAGCTGCTCGAACCGGACCCGTCCAATCCCCTGTACATCCAGACGGTCTGGGGGCTGGGGTATGTCTTCATTCCCGAAGGCCAGCCCCGTTGACGGATGCGCGGTGGCGGTCGCCGGGACATGCCCGCCTTGCGGGCTGGGCTTGCAACGCTCAGCTTTGCGTCTGCTTTTGCCTGCGCTTTTGCCTCCGCTTCTGCTTTCATCATCTGCTTCCATCATCTGCGCTGCAGCAGCCAAGCGCTGCGCAGCAGCGCAGGCTTAGCGCGGGCATGCTAGCGTGTCGCTGATCGAAAGACGGCATGCGTCGCGGCTGCGCCGGCGCCTGGCCTGGCTGAGCAGCGGCCTGTTTTGGCGCACCTTCTTCCTGCTGGCATTCCTGATTACCGCCAGCCTGGCGACCTGGGTGACCAGCTTTCGCAATGTCGAACGGGCGCCGCGCGCCAGCCAGATTGCCGCCCAGGTGGTCTCCATCGTCACCATCACACGCACGGCGCTGACCCATTCCGCACCCGACCTGCGCCGTGAACTGCTGTTTGATCTGGCCAGCAACGAAGGCATCCGCATCTACACGCGCGAAGACAATGACGTGGTGGTGCCTCCCCCAGAAAATGCCCTGTTTCCCGAAATTGAAAAGCTGGTGCGCGCCAGTCTTGGCGATGGCACCCAGTTTGCCGGCAGCGTCAATGAACTGCCGGGTTTCTGGGTCAGCTTCAAGATCGCCGACGAAGACGATTACTGGCTCATGCTCGACCGCGAACGGCTGGACCGCCGTTCCAGCATTCAATGGTTTGGCTGGGGTGCGGTGACGCTGGTGCTGTCCTTGCTGGGCGCCGTCTTCATCACCGGTTTGATCAATCTGCCGCTGCGCCGGCTGACCGCGGCCACCCGTGCCATGGCCAGCGGCAATCCGCCCGCTGCGCTGCCCGAAACCGGCCCACTGGAAATTCGCGAGGCCAACCGCAGTTTCAACCAGATGGTGCGCGACCTGCATCGGGTCGAAAGCGACCGCGCCGTCATCCTGGCCAGCATATCGCATGACTTGCGCACACCGATCGCGCGCATGCTGCTGGAAGTCGAAATGGCCAATCTGTCGGCCGATGCGCGCAGCGGCATGCAATCGGACCTGGCGCAGATGGATGCCATCATCGGTCAATTCCTCGATTACGCGCGGCCAACCGACAGCCACAGTTTTGTCGATATCGATCTGGCGGCTTTGCTGAATGACACGGTACAGGAAGGCCGGCGCTGGCCGGATGTGCGCATCCGGGCCGAGATCGTCGAGGGCGCCATGGTTCGCGGCAATGCCGTCGATCTGAAGCGCGTGTTTGCCAACCTGATCGAAAACGCCAGGCGTTACGGCAAGACGGTAATGGCGGCAGAAGCCGGCAGCAGCGAAGCACCTGCCGATGGCATCGAGCCGGCTTTCGCCCTTGAAGCAGGCAGCCTGGGCGCAATAGCCGCCGGGGCGGTCACCGAGATCGATATCCGCTGCCTGCTCGATGGCGACAGCGTGGTGGTGGAGTTTGCCGACCATGGCAGCGGTGTGCCAGACAGCGAGATGGAACAGTTGCTGCGTCCGTTTACGCGCATGGATACGGCGCGCAGCCAGGCCAATGGCGCCGGTCTGGGCCTGGCGATTGTCGAACGGGTCGTCAAGCGCCACGGCGCTGCCCTGCGGCTGTCGAACCGGGTCGGTGGCGGACTGCAGATCCAGATCCGCCTGCCCAGAGTTTCTGCCGACGAAACATGACCCCGGGCACGGGCCTGTTGCGAACACTGGGCTACCATCGCGCAAGAGCAGATGCAGGCCCGGCCCGGACCCCGATGCTGCTGGACTCTTCCGTATAACGAACCGTCATTGAGGAAAAACGAAAAAGCCGCTGCAGGACGTTGATACAATGTGCTGCATGTGCGCCAACTACCTACCCTCGCCTCGTGAACGCATCGCCGCCGATTTCGGTCTCGATCCGCGCGATTATGTGTTCAAGCCGGAAGTTTACCCCGGCAACATGGCACCGATGATCAGGCTTGCGCCGCAGCCTGGCGCCCGGCCAGGCTTGTCTTCCGACAGCATGGAAGTCGTCTCCGCCATGTTCGGGCTGGTACCGCACTGGGCCGACACCAGGCTTGCGCGCCAGACCTACAACAGCCGCAGTGAAACCACTGCCATCAAACCGGCCTTTCGCGAAGCCTGGAAACGCCGGCAGTTCTGCGTCATCCCGGTGCTGGCAATCTTCGAGCCGTCGTATGAAACCGGTGCACCGGTGCGCTGGCAGATCAGTGCACAGTCGGGGCAGTCCCTGGGGATTGCCGGCATCTGGGACTACAAGACCGATGGCCCGAATGGCGCGCCACTGCTGAGTTTTTCCATGCTCACGGTGAATGCCGACGACGATCCGCTGATGCGCCGTTTTCACAAGCCTGGCGATGAAAAACGTTCGGTGGTCATCCTGCCGCCGGCACGTTATGAAGAGTGGCTGCACAGCAGCGTGGAAGACGCGCCGGAATTCCTGCAGCTGTTTCCCTCCGGGGAGCTGCAGGCCCTCGCTGCGCCCCGCGCTGCAAAACCGGCCGTGGCGCTGGTGCGCCCCCGGCCCAGGAAAAAGCCACCGGAACAGGACAGCCGCGAGAGCGGCAGCGGCGACTTGTTCGGCGCTGACCACGGCAACGAAAAACCCGGCTGATCCACAGCGTTGTCATCGCCGGTGCCTGGTTTTTACCTGCGCTGCCGGACTCAACCGCGAAACAGCATGGCCACTGCTTCGGCAGCAATTCCTTCCTCGCGTCCCAGATAGCCCATGCGTTCATTGGTCTTGGCCTTGATGTTGACCTGGGTGAGCTGCAGGCCCAGGTCGGCAGCCACATTGCCGATCATGGCGGCAATGTGCGGCGCCATCTTCGGCGCCTGGGCAATGATGGTGGCATCGAGATTGCCAATGCGGTAACCGGCCTGCGAAACCAGGTCCCCTGCCTGGCGCAACAGCACGCGCGAGTCGGCGCCGGCGTAACGGGCATCGGTATCGGAAAAGTGGCGGCCAATGTCGCCCAGCGCGGCGGCGCCCAGCAGGGCATCGATGATTGCATGCAGCAGCACATCGGCATCGGAATGGCCAAGCAAGCCTTTAGCATGTGCAATCGTCACACCGCCAATGATCAGTGCGCGCTGCTCCACCAACCGGTGGCAATCATATCCCTGGCCGATGCGATACGGCGGAAATCCAGTCGATGGTGCCTGCCGCTGCTGGCTGTCGCAGCTGCCTTGGGCATCGCTTGTTTTTCCAGCCAAGGCCGCGCTTGCCTGATCGGCACCATCGGCAACGTCGGCACTGTTGGCACTGTCGGCACCGTTGGCAACATCGGCACTGTCGGCCGGCATTTTCTCTGGCGTACCAGACCTTGGATCGTTCATTGCGCTGCTTTCAAATTCTGTCTAGAGGTGGTCTGTTGCACGCCGCTTAATCCGGCGCGCTTCTGCGGCACTTCACGAGCCGGCTTGCCGAGGCTTCTCCGGCGCCGCCTGCACTGCTGCCGGCGCGGCAGCCGGCAAACGCTCCGGCAATCCTGCTTGAAGATACAACTCGGCC
>JBPBPY010000508.1:0-9613 GCA_050954505.1 Janthinobacterium lividum | reverse complement strand
GACCTGCGCGCCGACGATCTGGGCGCCGTGCCGCTGCGCGCCTTGATGGCGCGCCATCCGCAACTTGACTGGGGTGCCTTGCAGGAAGTTATTTATGGCTGCGCCAACCAGGCCGGTGAAGACAACCGCAATGTCGCGCGCATGTCCTTGCTGCTGGCCGGCTTGCCCATGGCGGTGCCGGGCGCCACCATCAATCGCCTGTGCGGCTCCGGCATGGACGCGGTGGGCACGGCAGCACGGGCCATCAAGTGCGGCGAGCTCGACCTGATCATCGCCGGCGGCGTGGAGTCGATGACGCGGGCGCCTTTCGTGATGGCCAAGGCAGAGAGCGCCTTTTCACGCTCAGCCGGCCTGCAGGACACCACCATTGGCTGGCGCTTCATCAACCCGGCCATGAAGGTGCTGTATGGCGTGGACTCGATGCCGCAAACTGCCGAAAACGTCGCCGATGATTATGGCATCAGCCGGATCGACCAGGACCGGTTTGCGCTGGCGAGCCAGCAAAAGGCGGCAACGGCGCAAAAAAATGGTGTGCTGGCGCAAGAAATCTGCCCGGTGGTCATGGCGCAGAAAAACGCTGCCGACATCGTCGTGGCCAACGATGAACACCCTCGCGCCACCACCATCGAGACGCTGGCGAAGTTGAAACCGGTGGTGCGCGCCGACGGCACGGTCACGGCAGGCAACGCCTCCGGTGTCAACGATGGTGCCTGCGCACTGCTGCTGGCCAGTCAGGAGGCGGCGCGCCGCCACGGCCTCATGCCGCGTGCACGCATCGTTGGCATGGCCACCGCCGGGGTGGCGCCGCGGGTGATGGGCATCGGCCCGGCACCTGCCACTGAACTGCTGCTCAAGCGGCTGGGCATGACGCTGGCGCAGATGGATGTCATCGAACTCAACGAAGCGTTTGCCGCCCAGGGGCTGGCTGTCCTGCGTACGCTGGGACTGGCTGACGACGATGCGCGCGTCAATCCGAATGGCGGCGCCATCGCCCTGGGCCATCCGCTGGGCATGAGTGGCGCGCGCCTGGTTACCACCGCGCTCCATCAGTTGCAACGCAGCGGCGGGCGTTTTGCATTGTGTACCATGTGCATCGGCGTCGGGCAGGGTATTGCCATCGTCATCGAACGGGTTTGATGGCTTGCCGGTGCGCAGGGTAGAGAATCTGCCGTTTGCTGCCGCTGCAAACGCGAACGCCAACGCCACTGCCAATGCAATTCAAGTAAACCGATGATTGCCGCTGCAGGTATCCACTGCCCGCAGATGCTGCGGCACTGCTGCCAAGCTGCTACGATGCTGCTCCCATGACCGCTACTCCCACATAAACCATGTTGACCAGTTTGCCCGGCGTGCTGTTCGATGGCCTGGCCTATGGCTGCCTGCTGTTCCTCATCAGCGTCGGTTTGTCGGTGACCATGGGCTTGATGAACTTCATCAATCTGGCGCACGGCGTCTTCGCCATGTTGGGCGGCTATGTCTGCGTACTGCTGCTGGGCCGCCTCGGCGTGCCCTTCCTGCTGACATTGCCGCTGGCCTTCCTGGCTGCCGCCGCCGCAGGCCTGGTACTGGAACGGCTGCTGTACCGGCGCCTGTATCGTGCCAGTCACCTGGACCAGGTGCTGTTTTCCATCGGCCTCTGTTTCATGGCCGTGGCAGGCGCCACGCGTCTGTTTGGCCCGGCCCAGCAAGCGCTGGTGCTGCCGCAGTGGCTGCAAGGCCAGTTGGCTTTTGCTGGCCTGGAAGTGGGCGCCTATCGTCTGTTCCTGATTGCCGTGGTGGCCGTGTTGGGCAGCGTGCTGGCGGTGCTGATGAAACGCACGCGTTTTGGCGCCCGGATCCGCGCCGCCGTCGACCAGCCGCAGGCCGCCGCTGGCCTGGGCATCGAGGTTGAACGGGTGTTTTGCCTGGCCTTTGCACTCGGCTCCGGCCTGGCTGGCCTGGGTGGCGCGCTGGGAATCGAAGTGCTGGGACTTGATCCGGGTTTCCCGTTCAAGTTCCTGGTGTACTTCCTGCTGGTGGTGGCGGTGGGCGGCGCCGGCAGCATCGTAGGGCCATTACTGGCGGCGCTGCTGCTGGGTATTGCCGATGTGGCAGGCAAATACTATCTGCCCGATGCCGGCGCCTTCATCTTGTACGCCATGATGATCGTGCTGCTGGTGTTGTTTCCAGCCGGGTTGCTGGGGAAAAAATCATGACCGAGACGGATGGATGCCGCCCACAGCCGGCACAGCCAGCAGAGCAGGTGCAGCCGGCTGCGAGCGGGAGCGCCAATGCCAGTGCGGGTACGAACCCGGACACGAATGCGAAGGCGAAGGCGAAGACCAAGACAAACAGGTGCGCAAGTGCAGGCGTCATGGCAGGTGCCAACGCCGCTGGTGGCGCCGCAACCAGTGCAGCGTTCAGGGCCGCGGCGGCCAGCGCGCACCTGGCCAGCGGCCGCTGGACCTGGCCCGAACGAATTTTCTGGCTGCTGCCGATCGGTGCATTTTTCCTGTTTCCCGGCTACCTGCTGTTGATGAGCCAGATCATGATCGTTGGCCTGTTTGCCCTGTCGCTAGATCTGGTACTCGGTTATGCAGGCATTGTCTCGCTGGGGCATGCGGCATTCTTCGGCATCGGTTCCTATGCTGCCGGCTTGCTGGCAGTCCATGGCTGGCACGAACCCGTCTCGGGATTGCTGCTGGCGGGTGCGCTGGCCGGGCTGGCCGGCTGGCTGCTCAGTTTCATCGTCGTGCGTGGCAATGACCTGACCCGCCTCATGCTCACGCTCGGTGCCGGCATGTTGCTCTACGAAGCTGCCAACAAGGCCAGCTCCTTGACCGGCGGTGTCGATGGCTTGTCCGGCCTGGTGCTCGCGCCCATTGCCGGCCGGTTCGAATTCGACCTGGCGGGCCGCACGGCGTTCTGCTACAGCCTGGTGGTACTGCTGCTGTGCTTTGCCCTGCTGCGCCGCCTGGTGGCATCGCCCTTCGGGCTTGGTCTGAAAGGCTTGCGCGAGGGGGCAAGGCGCATGCCTGCGCTGGGCGCCAACGTCCATCAGCGCCTGCGTCTGGCCTTCACGATTGGCGCCGCGCTGGCCGGACTGGCGGGCGCGCTGCTGGCGCAAACCACCCAATTCGTCGGTCTGGATACACTCGGTTTTCCCCGATCGGCAGAACTGCTGATCATCCTCGTGCTTGGTGGCACCGGGCGTCTGTATGGCGCAGTGGCAGGCGCGATCGTGTTCCTGCTCGCGCAAGACCGGCTGGCCGGCCTGGACCCTGTCTACTGGCAATTCTGGATCGGCTTGCTGCTGGTGGCCATTGTGCTGGGTGGCCGTGGCGGTTTGCTTGGTGCAGCGGCGCGAATCGGCACATGGTGGCGGGAACGCCAGATGCTGCGCCACCCCGGCGTCGGGCCTGCCGTGTTTTCAGCCCATACGCACGTCCAGGGCGACAGGCAGGATGCGCAGTGGCCGGCAGGCCAGCGCGACCATCGTGCCAACAGCCGTGATGACGCGCAGTTGCAAGCCGCGCGCGTGCCTGCCGAAACGAAGGTCGCATGCAGCGCGGCGGGCCAGCCTGCGTTGGGCTTGCAAACCCGAAACCTGGGACGCCATTGGGGCAGCTTCAAGGCGGTCGATGCATTGACGCTGTCGTTTGCGCCTGGCCTGCGCCATGCACTGATCGGCCCCAACGGCGCCGGCAAATCAACGCTGGTGAACCTGCTTGGCGGCGCGCTGGCAGCGGGCAGCGGCAGGATTTATCTCGATGGCCGCGACATAACCGGCCTGAGCCAGCATCAGCGTGTCAAGCTGGGCATTTCGCGCACCTTCCAGATCAATAACCTGTTTCCCGGGCTGACCGTGCTGGAGTCGGTGCTGCTTGCGATCGGTGAACGCCGCGCACGCCAGCATGTATGGCGCCATGCCCTGGCCAGCGAGCAGGCGTCGATCAGCGAAGCGCTGGATTTGCTGGAAACCCTGCGCCTGGGCCAGGATGCGGCAACGCTCACGCGCCATCTGCCTTACGGCAAGCAGCGGGTGCTGGAACTTGCGCTGGCGCTGGCCGCACGCCCGAGAATTCTGCTGCTCGATGAGCCGGCTGCCGGCATTCCGGGCGACGAGAGTGCTGAACTGTTTGCCCTGCTTGCCGCTTTGCCCGGCCACATGACTGTCATCCTGGTCGAGCATAACATGGACCTGGTATTTCGCCATGCCCAGCGTATTACCGTGCTGATGGCGGGCACGCTGCTGTGTCAGGGCGACCCGGTGGAAGTGGCTGGCGATGCACGCGTGCGCGAGGTCTATCTTGGCCATGCTTGAACCCCTGCTCAAGCTGGACCAACTCAGTGCCGGCTATGGCGAAGCGCTGGTGCTCGAACGCATCGGGCTGGAACTGGCCGAAGGCGAAAGCGTGGCTTTGCTTGGGCGCAATGGCGCCGGCAAGTCCACCTTGCTGCTGACCCTGATGGGACTGACGCAGCAACGCGGCGGCACGCTGCACTGGCGCGGTGCCAGCATGGCCGCGATGAAAACCCCGGCGCGCGCCCAGGCAGGCATTGCCTGGGTGCCGCAGGAACGGCTGGTATTCGGCTCCCTGTCGGTGGAGGAAAATCTCACGGTGGTGGCCAGGAATCGTCTGCGCTGCGCCGGCCGGCAGCCAGGGGCAACACAATCGCCTCTCTGGACACTGGCACGCATCTATGCGCTGTTTCCACGCTTGCTGGAGCGGCGCGGCAACCTTGGCAGTGCGCTCTCGGGCGGCGAGCAGCAAATGCTGGCCATCGCGCGCGCCTTGATGACCAATCCGCAATTGCTGCTGCTCGATGAACCGATGGAAGGGCTGGCACCGCTGATCATGACGCAGCTGCGGGAGGTGCTGGCCGCGCTGATTGCTGGCGGCTTGACTGTCATCATCGTGGAGCAGCATGCACGGCTGGCACTCCAGCTGACCAGCCGCGCGCTGGTGCTTGAGCGCGGACGCCTGGTTCATGACGGCAGCAGCGCGGCCTTGCTGGATGAACCGCAGCAGCTGGAACAACTGCTGGCAATCCGCACCATCGCCACATAGCGCGGCTGGCGCAGCGCTGGCGTATCCTGTGCGTTCGAGCCCCTTGTTCCAGAGTGGACGGCCGCGCTTGCTGCTGCAGTGCCTTCGCCCCGCGCATCGACCGGGCTTGTCCGGCCTTGTCCGGCCTTGTCCGGCGTTGTCTGGCAAAAGCCTTGGGTGTCTTTGGCGGCGCAGTGCGCACGAATGAATTCAGGCAGGATCTGTTGCGCAGCGCTTTACCTGACCTTGTCTTGCAGCAGCCGTAACTGTCCCACTGCCTGCTGCAGCACATTGTGCACGAATGAACGCTCGGGAATGCGAAGGTTGAAGATCAGGCGGTTGCCATCGAGCGCAACCTGAACCGGCCAGTCGGTCGGGATACGAAAATCAACCAGACGCAGGGCGCGGCGCAACTGTTCCGGCTGGTTCCAGGCCAGTGGCCGGGCGCAAGCTACCAGGATGTCTTTCGATGGCATGTCGGCCAGGTAGACGATCGTCAGTGCATCGCTGTCGTCCAGCGCCAGGCTGAGCCGATAATCGGCATCGAGAGCCAGATCCGGCAAGCCGACCGAGCGGCCATATTCGGCAATGGCGACGGCTATCCAGTCCATGACGACATATCCGGCATGAGGTTCACGTTACAGTGCATCAGCCAGCTGGCGAGATGCTGTCGAACTGTTCGTCGGCAAGTTCATCTTCGCGCTTGACGGCCTGGTCAATGGCGGCCTGTGCACCGTCGATGGCGGTCTTGCGCGCATGATTGTCGACAAACGCCTTGTCCGGAAGGCTGCGCAGCATGTCAATGATCTTGTGCAAGGGCCGGATGTCCATGTTTTCTGCCACCCCCATTTTCTTGAGCATGGTTTCGAACTGGTGCGGTTGCAGCCAGCTGGCACTGGATGAGACGATGCCGATCAAGCCCTTGAGCAATTCGGTTGCATCGAGTGGCCGGGCAGGAATGCCGGCGGCCGCTGCCGCCTGCGTCATGCTGCCGACGAAGGTCTCGGCGGTTTCGATCAGCGTCGACAACATGTGCATGTAGGACAGGGCGGTCACGGTAGCATGCAATTTGGTCTTGTCGGGATTGGCGTCGCGCATTTCATCGCCCATTTCCTTCTTCATCAAGGCCAGCCGGTCTTTCATGCCCTGCAGGGCATCGCTCATCAGGCCGACGGTGGAGGGCAGATCGGCCAGGCCGAACTTGTCGAGCATCTGCATGGCTGCGTCGGCAAAGTTGGGCGCTTCGAACAGCATGTCCGAATAACTCTTGACGAATTCGCGCGGCAGGCTGGATCGGGCGGCGAACGGTTCGGCCTCGATATTGGCTTCGAACAAACCGCCCCATTGCGATTCGAGTTCGCCCAGCGCATCACGCACCTGGTCGAGCAGTGCATTGCGGGCCTGTTGCGGATATTCTTCGCCCCGCAGTTCACGGTTGACGAACGCGGCCATCTGCTGGGCGCTGCCACGGTGCTGTTTGGCTTTCGCAGCCAGTTCATCGCGGCTGCCGCGCAAATGGTATTTGCGCTGCAGTAACTCGCCCACGCCGCCACTGGACTGCTGTGCTTCCGCTTCGATGACGCTCTCGAACAATTCTTCGACGGTGCCGGCAAACATTTTCGGCCCGGGTTGCTCGAGGCCCAGCGCACGGCTGAAATAGTCGATCAACTCCTTCTGATTGCCGCGCAAGTGCTGCAGGGTTTCGAACAGCTTTTCCTTGTCTTGCTCCAGGCCCTTGAGGTCGGACAACATCTCCGCCAGTTCCGCCGCATCGCGCGCACTGGCCAGCTTGTCGGCCAGCTCGTGGGCGCTGAGCGAATGCTCACCGACTGGCAGCAGCCGTGCCTTGTAGAACACGTCGTCGATATCGGTTGCCGGACGCGACAGATAGTCGAGCGCCTCGCGCAGGCCGAGGTACTGGTTGATGATCTGTTCCGAACTGACCGGTTTGCCGTCGCTGCCCACCGGCTGCGGCAGTTCGCCGGTGCTGGCAATATGCAGGCCGATCAGCCTTGACTGCCTGCTGTTCTCCGTGGTCTCGGCAAATTTGCGCGCCTTGACAAGTGCTTTGGCGGTATAGCTCTTGAGGAGGTTTTCACGCGCGACTTCACGGTCGACCAGGCGTTTGTTGTACGCCTTTTGCGCTGCGCGATCGCGCTCGACATCACTCTTGCGCTGGGCGGAATCGGACGGGCGAAAGAAATCCAGCGGGCTGGTTTCCACAGTGGACTTGGCCATGCCGGGCAGGACATGGCTGTCGAAAAGCAGGCGTGCGCTGGAAGAATGACGATGAATATCCATGGAAAATCCTGACAGGTGACAACTCGGCCACCGAGTGGCAAATCACTGAATGCACTGAATGGCGATTTACTGAGTGAGTGACGAATCCTGGAAATTTGTTCCCGCAAAAAATAGTTGAAATGGGGAACCTGGACCAGTGCATTGTTACTCAAGTTCCATGGGCCGGGCGCTTGGCCAACACCGGTGATGACGCACTGTTCTTGACGCATTTCCCCAGTCCATGCAGTCGATGTCATTTTTTGCATTTTTCTGTCCCGCCAGAGGAGCACCTGCATATGGACGAGGAAAAAAAACGTGAGATGCGCACGCGGCAAACCATTGCCAACGCAGAACGGCTGATTGCCGAAGTCGATGAAACCATTGCACGCGCCGACCGCATGTTTGCCCAGCACCAGCTCGATCCGGCCAACTTCAAGGACTTCCTGAAAAAAAATCCGAATGCCGCAAAGATGATGGTGGATGTGCAAAAAAGCATCGCTGAGATGGCGCGGGAAATGGAACAGAAAGCCCAGCGCCTGACGGTGCAAGCCCAGAGCAACGCGCCGCCGCCGCAAGGCGAAGAGAGCCGCCCGCGGCCGCGTCGCCATCGCACCATGATTTAAGCCTGGCAACTGCATGGCACGTTGTCATCAAGTAAATGTAGACAGTCGACAGGATGTGTTCATGGACAATCTCGGCAGGCTCAACCGCACTCCAGGCGCCGGTTTCGAAGCGGCAGCGGCGCTGCCTTCGATCAACGACAGCGGCGATCCGATTGCCGACATCCTGGCCTTGCATGAAGAGTGGGCTGGAAAGATGCGGGAATCCCTGAAGGCACAATTGCCGAGCCTGCAACTGCGTACGGCGCGCATGCGCATGCTCGCTGCGCTGTCCGACCAACTGGCCACACTGGTGCGCCCGGCATCCACACCGGTGACGGCGCCGGCATTGCAGCAGGCCCTGGCCGAGGGCGGCAGCCTGGCAGCATTGTTCGATGCCGATGGCCCGAACTATGGTGCGAGCTTGTCCGCCGCCCGCAGCTTGCTCGACGATCTTGCCAGTGTCGGCTTTGTCATGCCGGACATGGCGCTGTATCCCGTCTTGAAAACCGTCGACAACGATGGCGTGCTCAGCGAGAGCTTCAGCTGGGTGACTGCCACCGAGCGTGCCGCCATGGAGCGCCTCGAGCATGCTGCTCCTGCCCATGACGCGCAGGTACGCGTCGAGCAGGACGAATCCGGCAGGCGCACAACCTATCTGCTGTTCGATCGTTTTGCCACGGTCAAGGCCGACAATGCAACGCTGATGATTCTGGCAGCACGCGCCAGCCTGCAGGCCCGGCAAAGCGACCTGCTACTGAGCAGCGCCATGACGCAGATCGGCAACACGCTGGAAAAACTCAATCTGCTGCTTGCCAGTGCCCAGGATGGCGCTGACGATTTGCGCGAACAGCTCAGGAAGGCGGCCGAGCGCAACCAGGAAAATCTCCTGGCCGGCAAGGACGCTGTTGTCTCGGACAATGTTTCCCTGTTTGCGCTGGCCGGTGATGCGCCGCCTGATCCAGGCCGCCGTGCCGCTTGTCGGCACGCAGCAGCTGCAGCTGCTGCAGCCGCTGCAGCGGCGCTGCCTGGCCTCCCGCCGGCAGCAGCGCCGTTTGCAGCAGCGCCGTCAACGCTCGAGGAAGCCACTGCAGCAGCGACCAGCACTCCGCGCGATGCGGTCACGTCAACTCTTTCACATTTTCTTCCAACAAGGACATCAGCATGAATCAACCTGTAGGTGAGCGCATCATCAATGTTCCTGGTACCGTCACGCCATGGCAAATCAATGTGGAAGGCAACAGCCTGCTGGAAGGCGTTTGCAATTTCATGATCGGTGCCGACCAGGTCAAGAACCAGATGAACCTGATGACGGCAGTCAGCAAAGCCACGCTCGGCCAGATCCAGTCCAACACCAATACCCTCAACGCCCTGGATAACCGCGTTCTGCCGGAAACCCATTGGCCCGATACCAGTACGCCGAGTACCGACCCCAAGGTTCTGGCCGAGCGTGATGCCCAGGCATTTGCCGCCACCGAGGAACTCGAGGCCCAAGGTGCCAATCTGGCAATGATGCATAACCGCTACCGGGTCACCACCATTGTCAATGGCGTGCCCAACTACACCTATAGCGATCATGTGCATATACCGCGCATCATCAATGGCGACGATCCCAATCTGCAGGAACATGCTTTTGTTGCCAACCCCAATCCGGTGCAGTTGCTGACCATGCTGGGGCAGGTCGCCTCACCACCGCTGGAAGAC
>JBPBPY010000513.1:0-9614 GCA_050954505.1 Janthinobacterium lividum | reverse complement strand
GACAGCCGAGGTACTGCCCGAAATCATGGGGAACATGGTCGAGGCAGGCAAGAAGATCGGTTTCCAGTGATAACAGAACCGTCGGGAAGATGCAGGGCTGGGTTAAAGGGGAGTTCAACGACCCCGATATGACTGAGTACATGACCCAGCGCAATGATGCATTGATGACGGTCGCACGGGTAATGCGCGGCAACGGGATGACCGACATGGCCCATAAGGCAGAGACCGAAGTGTCCTCCCCAACGATGAGCCCTGCAGCTCTTGACGCCTGGTTCCGTGGACAGATGAAATCACTCCAGCCCCGACTCGATATCAATCGCCGGATTACTCGCGATGCACCACCGAAAACGTCGCCGGCCGTGGGCGCGCATCCAGCAGACGTTAATGCGCTGCTTCAAAAATATGGAGCGAAATGATGGCCGACGACCGCGAACAACTCTATGCCGCGCTACGCAATGCGGATGCAGCTGGCGATACAAAAGCCGCGCAGCGCCTGGCCAGCTACATTCAATCGTTACCCACCAATGAGGCGCCGGCATCCGAGTCTGCGCCGCAGGAAAGCCATGGCGTCCTCGACACATTGGCAGCGATCCCAGGCAACATCAAAGAGGCAATTACCGGCAGCAAACGTGCCACGCCGGAGAGTGAGGCTGCGCCCGACTGGGCCGGCATGCCGGAATTGAACAGCTTTTCAATGGCGAGTGCCAAGACTGGACTGGGAACACTGCTCTCGAATCCAGGCGAAACCGCAAAGATCATAAAGTCAAATTTTCCTGGCGTCGAAACTCGCAAGGACGATAAAGGCAACATCTTTCTGCGCTCTTCAATTGACGGCAAGGAGTACGCCATTAAGCCAGGTTTCCAAGCCAGTGACATCCCGCGTGCGGTTGCTGGTGCGGCTGCCTTCACGCCTGCTGGACGCGCTACCACTGTTCTTGGAAGCGCGGCAGCAGCTGCTGGTACGCAAGCACTGATTGAGGGTAGCCAGGCGGCGACTGGCGGCGATTTTAATGGCGGCGAGGTCGGTATGGCTGCGCTCGCCGGCGGCGCCGTACCTGCGGTATCGAATGTTATCCGCGCCGCAGCGGGCCCTGCTAAGCAGCTTGTCCAGCGCCTAAAGGGTACACCCGACCCGGTGGCCGGTGCCACGTCAGATTTGCCTGCCGCTGCTGCCAGCTCGGCCCCAGAAACTATGGCGCCTGCTATGGCGGCCGCACCGGAAGCGACTTCGCCAACGGTGAATGTTGTCTACGACCGCGCTACCGGCGCCACCACAACCAGTTTGGGAGCTGACACCGCAGCACCTGCGGCAAACGGAGCAGCCGAAGCCGGTGCGATGGCGCCAGATCAACTAACAAAAGCGACCAAAATGGCTGCGGGTGGCGGCATCGGCAGCAAGGCCGCAAAGGACGCCTTGGTCGCAGAGGCCGCGCCTGACGTTGAGACGTTGGCCGCCGCACAGCGCCTGGGCATTGCCGAGCACCTCCAACCTGATCACGTTTCAACCAATCAGTCGTACCGCGAGCTATCGCAAGCCATTAAATCCATTCCTGGCTCTGCAGCGCACGATGTAGAGGTCAAGGGGCTCGACGCGATTGGCAAACGCGCCGACGATCTCATTGAAGAAATTGGCGGCACTACAGACATGAGCCAGTTGAGTTCCGACGTAAAAGGGAGAATGCAGGGGGCCGCAGACGCACTCGAAGAAAAAGAAAAAATGCTGTACGACAAAATCCGCGCTGACGTTCCACAGGATGCACGGGTAGCCGCCCCCAATGTCCTGAGTTTCATAGAGCAGCGTGCAAAAGACTTAGATGGCGTGAAGAATCTTAGCCCTCTTGAAAAACGTATTTTTTCACGCCTATCGCCGAAAAACGTCAGGTCAAACGAGGAGGTCCCAGGCAATCCGTTGATCCCCGGTCAAATTAATTCATCAACCAAAACGGTTACAGAGCTTCGGCACCCGACATATGCCTTGCTTGACGACGTGCGTAAGGATGTTGGGGCAGCCGCGAGGATGGCCGGCCCTTTCAAGGATGCAGACACCGGGCTGGCCAAAAAGCTATACTCGCTGTTGTCCGACGACCAAGGAAAATACCTCGATAGCGTCGGCATGTCCGGCATCCACGATGCCGCGAAAGCAACCACGGCAGTCCGCAAAGGACTAGAGGATGACTTAAGTGGCATTTTTGGCTCGCATCTTGATGGCTCTCTTGTCGCTGGCCTTAACGGCGGCGTTAAGTCACTCGCTCAAGGCGATAATTCGAAGTTTCTTCGCCTCCTAAACGCGATACCTGATGACCTGCGCCCGCAGGTTGTCGCATCCGGCCTAAATTCGGCATTCGGCAAGAGTGCGCGAAACGGCCAGCTCAATTTCTCCAGTTACGCTAATTGGTTCGAAGGACTCCAGCGAAATAAGCAAGCCTATAACGCGTTCATGATGAACTTGCCGGCCGAGGCGCGCTCGCAACTTCATGACTTGTATCGCGTCTCAAATGGCGTGCGCATGGCCACCAAAGAACGCATTAACAACGGCCGAATTCAAGCTATCTCAGACCAATTCAAAGCGCCTGAACACCTCGTAGGCAGAATTTACGAAAACGTCAAGCATGAGGCTGTAAGCACATCGGCGGGCATGGCTGCGACCGTGGTAGGCGGCCCTGTATTTGGAATGGCGGTCAAGAGCGCCTTGACCAAAGGCCCTAAGACAAATGCATTGAAAGCCGCCGACGCCCTCATCGCATCACCCGAGTTCGTGCACCTCGCCAAACAAGTTGGTCAGCCGTCGGAGCGCGCGGCCGTCAAAAAAATGGCCGGCTCAATGGCCTTTCGTCGCTTCGCAAAGGAAATCAATCTCTCTCGGGACCCTTCAGCGCACGAACGCTGGATTCAGCAATCCCTGCAAGCCCAAAACCAACAGGCGAACCAATGACACCTATCGAAACTCTATTCCCAGTATTCACCGACCGCCAGGGCGATCCCTTGGAAGCCGGCTACATCTTCATTGGCCTGCCTGACCAGAACCCCGAGACCGCGCCGGTAACGGTCTACTGGGATGCCGCTGGCACTCAACCGGCCGCGCAGCCCATCCGCACCAGTGGAGGCTACCCAGTGCGCGCTGGCACGCCGGCCAATCTGTTTATCAGCGTCGCATACTCGATCACCGTCAAGGACAGCCGCAAGACGCTGATCTACTCGGCGCCGAACTCGCTGGCCATCAATCCCAACAGTGGCCGCTTGCTCAACGTTCAAAGGTTCACATCGAGTGGGAGCTTCACGGTTCCCGATTTCATCTACAAGATTTTTATGAGCGCGACAGCCGGCGGTGGCGGTGGCGGTGGTGGCGGCGGCAGCAACGCGGGCATTCCCACTTCGGGCGCAGGTGCTGGCGGTGGCGCTGCTGGCCAGAGCATCCAGCGGCAGGAATTCGCAGTGACGCCTGGCCAAGTCATTCCAATCACCATCGGCGCGGCGGGCACCGGCGGTACCGGGGCATACGGCAGCAACCCGGGCGCAGCAGGCAGTCTTGGCGGTTCAACTGTGATTGGATCGTTGATCACTTTGACCGGCGGCGGCAATGGTGCCGGTGGTGCAAATAATGGCGGCGGCGGGGTGGGCGGGCAGGGTTTCCCGAACGGTTCTGACGGCGGCGACAGCACATCGAACCAGCCCACCGGTAACGGGGGCATGGGCAGCTCAAGCCCATTCGGCGGTGGCGGTGGTGCCGGGCGCGCAGGCGGCGGGACCGGTGCCCCTGGGCGCGGCTCTGCCGGGTACGGGTCCGGTGGCGGTGGTGGCGGCGGCTCCTACGGCCCAACTGGTGTCGGCGGAAATGGCGGGGATGGTTCCCCTGGCTTTGTAATTATCGAATGGTGATCGGCATGAAGACATACGCAATTATCGAAAATGGGCTGGTCACCAACAAGGTGATATGGGATGGCTTGACACCCTGGGCGACTCCGGCCGGGCAGAGCGCCATCGAGCTTTCGGAGGGTGTTACCGCAAACATTGGCTATTCCTACGCTGGTGGTGTGTTCGCCGCGCTAGCAGTGGTAGTGCCGCCACCGGCTCCCCCTGCCGTTCCGCAATCGTGCACGCGCAAACAGGGAAACCTGGCGCTGCTCGAGCTGGGCTACCTGGACGAGGTCGAGTCGGTGATTGCAAGCGCCCCGCGCAATGTGCAGATCGCCTACAACGACGCCACCACATTTGAGCGCGCCGACCCATTCCTGCAGATGCTGGCTTCGGACGTGGGATTCACGGATGCGCAACTCGATCAACTCTTCACGCTGGCGGTGACCTTCTAATGCCCGCGAATCGCGCAACCGATACTCCAGGCAATAGCCGGATCGAAGACCGCATAGCGGAGGTGGCGCCGAAAGTCGTTGTTGTGGAATCCAGCGACGAAGCCCACCACGCCGACAATCAGCGCCGCCTTATGACACTTGAGAACAAAGTAGATGAGAACACATTGATCACCCAGCAGAACACGGCAGCGATTGACAAGATCGGCAGCGATACCGCCGAACTGGTCGAGATGTGGAAGGACGCCGGAGTGGTCTTCAAATGGATACGCAAGATCGGTGTGGCGCTGATCTGGATCGGGAAAGTGTTCGGCGCAATTGGCGCGGTGTATGGAGTTTGGAAATATTTTGGGGGATCACGATGAATTTTGATCAAGCATTCGACCGCCTGATTTCGAATGAGGGCGGGTATGTCAACAACCCGACAGACCCTGGTGGTGAGACGCAATGGGGCATTTCCAAGCGCAGCTACCCCGAAGTCGATATCAAGCGACTGACCAGGGAAGGAGCCCGCTACATCTACTTGACCGATTTCTGGCGCCGGGGAAGCATGGATCAATACGATGGCGCCATTGCTTTCCAAGTGTTCGACGCAGCCGTGAATCATGGCATTGAGACCGCCGTGCGGATGCTGCAGCGGGCGGCCGGAGTGGCTGACGATGGCCATATCGGCCCAATCACCGTCGCTGCGGTCAAGGCCAAAAGCGTCACCGACATGCTGCTGCTGTTCCTGGCATATCGGATCAAGTTCTGGACCAAGCTTTCGACCTGGCCAACCTTTGGCGCCGGATGGGCCAATCGGGCGGCACAAGACCTTATCTACGCAGCGGAGGATTCATAATGGACCCAATCACAGTAGCTCTCGCCCTGGCATCCCAATTTGCCCCGGCACTCGTCAAGCGCTTGACCAGCAGCGACACTGCCGGCGCCGTCACATCGCAGGTCATCGATATTGCCCGCACGGTGACCGGCAAGGCAGACCCGGGCGATATGCTCGATGCAGTCAAGGCTGATCCGGCGCTGGGTGCAGAGTTCCAGAAGCTGGCAATGAACCTTGACGCTGATCTTGAAAAAGCCTACCTGGCTGACCGGCAGAATGCCCGGTCGATGCAGGTGGCGGCACTCACACAGGACGATGTCTTCTCCAAGCGCTTCGTATTCTATTTTTCTACCGCCTGGTCGATCTTTGCCATGGTCTACTTTGCCTGCGTGACATTTTGTGTCATCCCGGCGACAGGCCAGCGCACAGCAGATACCATCCTCGGCGTGCTGATCGGCTCCATTCTCGGGTCGATCTTCCAGTTCTTCTATGGCACCAATCGTCAATCGCAAGTGAAGGATGCGACGATCAACAACCTGACGAAGTAATGCGCGCCCTGATCGCTGACTGCCCAGCGCTTCGAGCGGCCGCCAGTGCGCTGATCACCGCGCAATACCTGGCGGCCGGCTTCGGCCAGCACGAGATTCCCACGGGCGAGCATTCGCAAACGCTGGTGGTGTTGGACCAAGCTGAAGTAATCGGCACGCTGACGCTGACGTTCGACAACCCGGCCGGCCTCCTGGCTGATCTGGCGTACCGTGAGTTCCTCCATGACCGCCGCGAGGTCGGCGGCCGCTGCGCTGAAATCACCAAGTTCGCGTTTTCGACCAGCAGCTACCCGGCGCGCGATGCGCTGTTCCGGCTGGCCAGCTCAATCCTGACCGAGCGCGGGCAGACCGATCTCTTCATCGAAGTGCACCCTGATCACGTGCGTTTTTACCGGCGCTGGCTGCGTTTCTGGACGGTGGGGGAGGTGACGATCACGGCCAGGGTGAACGCGCCGGCCAGGCTGCTGTGGATCGATCTGCGGCTGTTCAAGATATCGGTGGACCGTCGTGGAAGGCCGCGCGCCGGTGTAGTGGATCGCCGACAAGCGGACATGCTGCCGACGGCGGTTTGATCGGCTTGCATCAGGAAAAACCTGATCTTCGAAACGTGATAGGGTGAATTCTGATCTCTGCGTTATTAGACGCTGTCTAATAAACGGTCTAAATGGACAGAAAAAAAGGGGCTACGTTTTCACGTAACCCCTTGATATTCTTGGCTCCCCGACCTGGACTCGAACCAGGGACCTGCGGATTAACAGTCCGTCGCTCTACCAACTGAGCTATCAGGGAAAAGATGCAGCATTATAAACGTGGCCAAGCTACTCTGTCAAAACCTTCATCACAAGAAATTTACTGCTTTTTCTTTCGACTTCGGGTCCGTTGACGCGGTCACATTCATGCGCTAACAAGGCACGCATTCTAACATCCGGATTTGCCAGAAGTGAAGGCTTTTTTTACAATTGATTTCAAGCTTCCATGGAAATGTACCTGGGCCTGATGGCTGTGCAGATTCAGGAATCGAGATCGCATGCCGATAAACGCAAACAGGCGGCATGATGCATGTGCGCGTATCATGGTGATTGATTGGCTATATTGGTCCATGCATCAGCAGACGGAGGATCCAGCCTGCTTCAACACAGCATGGCCAAAACCCGGTGGTGGCGTGGCAGCCGTTTTTTTCCGGCGATCCAAATGAGGAAAGTTCATCCTTTGCGGATGAACCTGGCACCACCAGTAAAGGAGAATCGTTGGAATTCATTACGCAATTTGGCAGCGTCACCCTGTTGATACCGTTGGCAATATTGTTGGCCGGGGCCCTGTGGCACTACGAAGGGCGCCGTGCGGCAATGACCTTCATGGTGCCCATGACGGGCTGCATGTCGGCAATGCTGCTCTTGAAACTGTATTTCATTTCATGCGGCACCGGTCAGGCTTACGGCATTACCAGCCCCAGCGGGCATACTGCATCGAGCACCTTTGTCCTCGGCAGCGTTGCCGTCGTCGTGGCCACCCATGTCAGGCGCTACAAGGCGTGGATGGTGCTGGGCTTGTCAACGGCGTTGATTTTGGCAATCGCCATTTCGCGCGTATTGTTGGGTGCGCATACGGTAGAAGAAGTGGTGGCCGGCTTTGCCGTTGGCGTGGTGACCTTGCTGTTGTTTGTCGTGCCCTACATGCGCACTGTGCGGCGGCCAATCAGGCTGAAGGTCATGGCAGGAGCATTCCTGGCCGTTGCGGCACTCGCCTATGGGGTGCCATCGAGTGCGGAGCAATACATCAAGATGATGTCGCAGCATTTGCGCACCGAAACCGGTGAATGCGGAAACGAACAAATGCGCAGTTCGCCCAGCAGTGTATATGGCTGAACAAATGCGCCGCCAGTGCAGTGCGCGTCAACCGTTGAGCGATAAGGAAAACGGTTGAACACAGCGCCGCACTGGCGAACTTGCTTAGAGCACCTGAGCGATCGATTCAACCACACGGTCCATGTTGCGGGAGTTCAGTGCTGCCACACAGATGCGGCCAGTGTCGAGCACATAGATCGAGAACTCGTTGCGCAGGCGTTCGGCTTGCGCCTTGGTCAGACCTGAATAGGAAAACATGCCGCGCTGCTTGAGCATGAAGCTGAAGTCATTGCCCGGCGCGCGTGCCGTCAGTTTTTCCACCAGCTCGGCGCGCAACGCACGAATGCGTACCCGCATGCCGGAGAGCTCGTCTTCCCACAGCTTGCGCAACTCCGGCGACGCCAGCGCAGCAGCGACTACGGCGCCGCCATGGCTGGGTGGATTGGAATAGTTGGTACGGATGACGCGCTTGACTTGCGACAGCACGCGGGCGGCTTCTTCGGCGCTGGCGGTGACGATCGAGAAGGCACCCACGCGTTCGCCGTACAGCGAGAACGATTTCGAGAACGAATTGGAGACGAACACCGGGCCGCCGGCTTCGGTGAAGCGGTGCACGACCTGGCCATCTTCTGCGATGCCGTCGCCAAAACCCTGGTATGCCATGTCGAGGAAGGGCAGCAAGCCATTCTCGCGCACCACGGCGATGACTTCGGTCCACTGGTCCTGGGTCAGGTCGGCGCCGGTTGGATTGTGGCAGCAGGCATGCAGCACCACGATCGAACGTGCAGGCAAGGCCTTGAGTTCGGCCAGCATGGCAGCGAAGTCGACACCGCGGGTGGCGGGATCGTAATAGGTGTAGTCGTTGACGGTGAAGCCGGCTGACTCGAACAGCGCACGATGGTTTTCCCAGCTCGGATTGCTGATCCAGACTTGCGAGTCAGGCGAAAAGCGCTTGAGAAAATCGGCGCCCAGCTTGAGCGCGCCGGTGCCGCCAACCGCTTGCACGGTGACCGCACGTTTTTCTTGAATTACGGCGCTACCGGCCCCAAATACCAGTTCCTGCACGGCTTTGTCATACGCGGCCAGGCCATCGATGGGCAGGTAGGTATGCGGCGCCGCTTTTTCCACCAGCATGGCTTCGGTTTTCTTGACGCATTCGAGCAAAGGCACCTTGCCGTTGTCGTCGCAATACACGCCAACGCCGAGGTTGATCTTTTCCGGATTCTTGTCGGCGTTGAACGCCTCGGTGATGCCAAGAATCGGGTCGCGGGGCGCCATTTCAATGCTGGCGAGCAGGGTTGCTGAGTGAGGAGCGTTCATCGTGTTGACATGAAAAGTTAGCTGTAAAATGGCTTCTACAGTGGGTTGGATGCAGAGCGTGAGCGATCGTTATTTGCAAATTGCAGTCAAAATAACCAACGTCGAGAGAAGGCGAAACGGATGTTGGTGCATGGTTACAAGCCGTTTATTTTACCAAAGGACATGAGTGTATGGCTGAATTATCCGAGGTAAGCACAGCGATCGACGAATCGAAAATCGTCACATTTCCGAATTCTCCATACAAATTATTTCAACCGTTTCCGCCTGCTGGCGATCAGCCGGCCGCCATCGCCAAGCTGGTCGAAGGCGTCGAGGACGGCTTGTTTTTCCAGACCCTGCTGGGTGTAACCGGCTCCGGCAAGACCTATACGATGGCCAACGTGATCGCGCGCATGGGCCGGCCGGCAATCGTGTTTGCACCCAACAAGACGCTGGCGGCGCAGCTCTACAGCGAGTTCCGCGAGTTCTTCCCGCAGAATGCGGTGGAATACTTTGTCAGCTACTACGATTACTACCAGCCTGAAGCCTATGTGCCGCAGCGCGACCTGTTCATTGAAAAGGACAGCTCCATCAACGAGCATATCGAGCAGATGCGCCTGTCATGCACCAAGTCGCTGATGGAACGGCGCGACGTGGTGATCATCGCCACCGTCTCGGCCATCTACGGTATCGGTAACCCCAACGAATACCATCAGATGATCCTGACCTTGCGCGTCAAGGACAAGCTCAGCCAGCGCGACCTGATCGCCCGCCTGATCCAGATGCAGTACACCCGCAA